>CAIOAQ010000381.1 GCA_903856025.1 uncultured beta proteobacterium | reverse complement strand
GGTCGAAAAAATGCCGATTCAACGACGACAATGGCATCCTAGTTTCATGATTGTTTGTCTGCAACAAGGAGTTACGCATGCCCATCGTCGTGTTCAACCAAAAGGGTGGCGTTGGCAAGTCCACCATCACCTGTAACCTGGCAGCCATTAGCGCGTCTCAAGGCCTGCTCACACTGGTGATTGACTTGGACCCCCAGGGCAACTCCACCAGCTACCTTCTTGGGGGACCGGTGGCGGACGACCAACCAACTGTGGTCGGACTGTTTGAACACAGCTTGAGCTACAGTTTTCGCAGCGTACCGCCCACCGATTTTGTGGTCGGAACACCGTTTGAAAACCTGGATCTGATGGCATCCAGCCCCGCCTTGAACGAGTTGGTGGTCAAGCTTGAATCACGTCAGAAAATTTACAAACTGCGAGAAGCCCTCAAGCAGTTGGGCGAGACCTACGACCGGATTTACATTGACACCGCACCGGCTCTCAATTTTTATACCCGTGCCGCACTGATTGGTGCGACGGGTTGCCTCATCCCGTTTGATTGCGACAGTTTTTCGCGCCAGGCACTGTACGCCTTGATGGAAAGCGTGCAAGAAATCCGTGCCGATCACAACCCCGAGCTCCAGGTGGATGGCATTGTGGTGAACCAGTTTCAGGCGCGCGCCAACTTGCCTCAGCGTATGGTGGCCGAATTGATTGAAGAAGGTTTGCCGGTGTTGCAGCCCTATTTGCCATCGTCGGTGCGGATTCGTGAATCACATGAACAGTCCACACCGATGATTTACTTGGACCCGGGCCACAAAATCACGCTGGCGCTGGTGGCGCTTCATGATGCATTGCGGGCTTGATGGCCTGTAATCGTTCATCACGTTTGTAAAAAAAATAGCGCTTTACGCCCATTTGACGAGGGCTAGAGGCTGGAATTCTATATTTTTACCGTTTAAGCCGGGGGTGACGCACCCAGATCGTCGTCCTGTGGCGCCTCGGCCGGAAGGCTGAATTGTTCGCTGGCCCAAGCACCGAGGTCAAGGTTTTTACAGCGCTCGCAGCAAAACGGCCGAAACGGGTTGCTGGTTGCATAAATGCTGTCGCCGCTGCAGGTGGGGCAGCGCACCAGTTTCAGCACGGCACCTTCGGAGGTAGGCTGCGTCATGAACACAGGGCCAGTTCAAACGGCACATCGTCGGTGACCGCATGGGCCCGGTGGTCTTCGCCTTGACGCATCAATCGGATCGACACCATGAGCCGGTTGCCACTGATGTCCGGTGTGATCTGCAGGTTCAGGTCCAGTGCCAGACGCATCAGCAAAAAGGTACGCCCCTGGGGCAGGTTTTGCTGGAACTGGCCACCGTTGCCAATCACCTTTTGCGGGGAGCCCGAGTCGCGTAAGAGCTTGAGCAGCAGGTGCACCGCATTAGTCAACGGCATCAGACTGGTCATCCATTGCGCCAACTCATGCTGCCGCAATACCCCTGTTTTGTGCTGCCATGCGTAATAAGCGGGCAAATCGAACTCGCACGTCCCACCTGGGATGCTGATGCGGCTGCGAATGCTCATCAGCCAGTCGTTTTCGGTCAGAATTTGTCCAGCCTTGCCGGCTTGATTGCTCAGGGCATCAAAACTTTGGTTCAACTCGCCAATGACCTTGTCCAGCGCTGCTTCGGCAATGGCAGGGTTGCCCCGGTAGCCTTCAAGCATGTGCCTTTGCCGGTCAACGTCCTTGAGCAGGTCTGATTTCAGGTCGGGACGGGCTGCCACGTCCATGATTTCAAACAGGGTGACCAAGGCGAAATGGTGGTCCAGCGCGTCCACGCGGGTCGCAAGCTGGTTCAAACGCAAAGACAGGTGCTCAAGTCGCAAATAGGTGCGAATGCGTTCGTGCAGGGGGTATTCGTAAAGGATCACAGGTGTAGCTTTGGTCGAAAAGTTAACCCGATGATAGCCCGAAGCCATGCGCCAAAATGCGCACCTGGTCGGCCAATTGATCCAAACTCAGTGCGTCATTGAAGATAACCGTATCCGCCGCTTGCAGGCGTTTTTCACGGCTCGCTTGCGTGGCCATGATGGCCAGAACCTGGGTGCGGCCCAGACCACTGCGGGCAACAACGCGCTGAATTTGGGTCTCTGGCAGGCAATCGACTACCAACACATGGTCCACGCTTTGCAGCCAGTGCTTGGATTCCACCAGCAATGGCACATCAAATACCAGACAGGTGAAGCCTTTGTCGATGGCTTGTTGTGCCAGGCGCTGGGTTTCTTGTCGCACCACGGGGTGGACGATGGTTTCAAGCTGCTGCTTGGCCAAAGGGTGGGCAAAGACCAATGCCCGCATGCGATCGCGGTCAAGCGATCCGTCAGCAGCGATGAAATCCGAGCCGAATTTGGCACGGATGGCATCCATGGCCAGTCCACCTGTGGCCGTGACCGAGCGTGAAATGGCATCCGCATCCAGCACCGCCGCACCAAGTTGTGCCAACAGCGCTGCGACGGTGCTTTTGCCACTGCCAATGCCTCCAGTTAACCCCAGGCGAAACACCGCAGCCACGGTTATAGACCTATGGCTTTGAGGATGGCGTTGGGGCCGGCCAGCATGGCGGTTAGTCCGGCTCCCGCCAGGAAGGGGCCGAACGGGATATAGCCGCCTTCACGCAGGCCGCTGGTGAACTTCATCGCAATGCCGATGACAGCGCCAATCACCGAGGACATGAGGATGATCGGAATCAGCGCCTGCCAGCCGAACCAAGCACCTAAAGCTGCGAACAACTTGAAATCGCCGAAGCCCATGCCTTCTTTGCCTGTCACGAGCTTGAATGCCCAATACACCAGCCACAAAGACATGTAACCGGCCACCGCACCCCAAAATGCATCGGGTAAGGCGACATGGGTCCATTTAAGGGCTGCGCAGATAAGTCCTGCCCACAACAGCGGTAGCGTGATGCTGTCAGGCAACAGCGTGGTGTCCCAGTCGATCATGCCAAGCGCCAACAAGGCGGCGCCAAACCCACACCATGCCAGGCCGGTTGCGTTGGCACCCCAATGCCAGCCGCAATATGCAAAAAGTGCGCCGACGGCCAGTTCAATCAGCGGATAGCGCACGCTGATCGGCGTGGCGCACGACCGGCACTTGCCGCGCAATACCAGATAGCTCACGATGGGCACATTCTCAAACCAACTGAGTTGGTGACCGCACTTTTGGCAACGTGAGCGTGGCACCATCAGGTTGAAGGGGGCACTCTCTGGCAATTCCTGGCCTTGCATGTCCGCGCATTCGGCCTTCCATTGGGCTTCCAGCATGACCGGCAAGCGGTAGATCACCACATTGAGGAAACTGCCAATCAACAGCCCCAAAACGCCCAACAACGCCGCGTCGACACCCGATGACACCAGCATCAAACCACCTGCCCCAATTTAAAGATAGGCAGGTACATGGCCACCACAATACCGCCAATCACGGTACCCAGAATCACGATGATGATGGGCTCCATCAGACTGGAAATGCCTGCCACCATGTCGTCCACTTCGGCCTCGTAAAAATCGGCAGCCTTGCCCAGCATGTGGTCAATGGAGCCAGATTCTTCACCAATGGCGCACATCTGCAGCACCATCGATGGGAACAGGTTGACGTTGGTCATGGCCGCAGTGAGGGCGGTGCCAGTGGAGACCTCTTGCTGGATTTTCAAAGTGGCTGATTCGTAGACCCAGTTACCAGACGCTCCTCCCACCGAATCCAGTGCTTCCACCAGGGGCACACCTGCGGCAAACATGGTCGACAACGTGCGCGTCCAGCGAGCAGTGCAGGACTTGTCAACTAACACACCAAATATGGGCATTTTCAGGAGCACACGGTCCATAAACTGTTGCATCTTGACGTTGCGTCGCCAAGCTTGGAAAAAGAAATAGAGCCCACCGCCGATGCCACCAAAAATCAGCCACCAATACTTGACAAAGACCTCACTGATGGCGATCACGACCAAGGTGGGTGTGGGTAGAGCTGCACCAAAGTTTGCAAACACGTCCTTGAACGATGGCACGACAAAAATCATGATCACCGCGGTGACCACAAACGCCACGATCAGCACCGAGATCGGATACATCAATGCACTCTTGATTTTGGACTTCATGGCTTCGGTCTTTTCCATGTAGACCGCCAGCCGATCGAGCAATTGGTCAAGAATACCAGCGGCTTCGCCAGCTTCTACGAGGTTGCAGTAAAGCGCATCGAAGTACAACGGGTATTTACGAAACGCCACGCTCAGCGAGGTGCCGGTTTCGACGTCGGTGCGGATGTCGTTGAGAAGGCGCGTCACGCTGGGGTTGGGATTGCCCCGTCCGACAATGTCAAAGGCCTGCAACAGCGGTACACCAGCCTTCATCATGGTCGCCAGCTGCCGCGTGAAAATCGCCATGTCTTTGGGTTTGATGGCGCGCCCTGCGCTCATGCGGCGCTTCTTGATCTTGATAGGGGTGACACCTTGTCGTCTGAGTGACGCGGTGACCTGGTTTTCGCCGCCGGCACGCGTTTCCCCACGCACCTGCTTGCCGTTGCGGTCTTTGCCCTCCCACTCATAGACAAACTCTTTGACTTTTGATTTTTCAGTGGCCATGTTGTTTGCTCGGTCCCTTGTTTAGACGTTGGTGACGTTCAGCACTTCTTCTAGTGAGGTCAGTCCCGTTTTGACTTTATGCAAACCTGCATCACGCAGGCTTCTAACGCCTTCGCGCTTGGCCTGCTCGGCAATTTCCAGTGCGCTGCCGTCACGCAAGATGATGCGTTGTATATCTTCGCTGATGGGCATCACCTGGTAAAGTCCAACACGTCCCTTGTAACCGTTGTTACACGCATTGCAACCCACCGGGTGGTAAGGCTTCCAGCTGCCATCGAGATCTTCAGGCCGAAAACCGGCATCCATCAACGCCTTTGACGGGATGTCAACGGTCTTTTTGCAAATCGGGCATAGGCGTCGCGCCAAGCGTTGAGCGGTGATCAAGATCACGCTGGATGCGATGTTGAATGGGGCAATGCCCATATTGCGCATGCGGGTGAGTGTGGTTGGCGCATCGTTGGTATGCAAAGTCGATAGCACCAAATGCCCGGTTTGTGCGGCCTTGATGGCAATGTCAGCCGTTTCCAAATCGCGGATTTCCCCCACCATGATGATATCCGGGTCTTGACGCAAGAAGGACTTGAGTGCGACCGCAAAGGTCAGACCAGCTCGATCATTGACATTGACCTGGTTGACACCCGGCAAATTGATCTCGGAGGGGTCTTCGGCCGTCGCAATGTTCACGCCCGGCTTGTTCAGCAGGTTCAAACACGTATACAGCGACACGGTCTTGCCTGAACCTGTGGGGCCGGTGACCAAAATCATGCCGTAGGGTCGCGAAATGGCTTGAAGCAGGCGCTCCTTTTCCACTGGCTCATAGCCCAATGCCTCAATCCCCAGTTTTGCGCTGCTCGGATCGAGAATGCGGATAACGATTTTTTCGCCAAAAAGGGTGGGCAAGGTGCTGACACGAAAGTCAATGACACGGTCCGGGCCGATCTTCAGCTTCATCTTGCCGTCTTGGGGCACTCGCTTCTCAGAAATATCCATGCGAGAAATCACCTTGATACGCGACGCCAGCTTTTCTTTGATTGCAATGGGTGGGGATGCAATTTCGCGTAACTCTCCGTCAATGCGGAAGCGCACACGATAATTGTGTTCGTAGGGTTCGAAATGCAAATCTGAAGCACGCATGCTGAATGCGTCAATCAGCATTTTGTGCAAAAACTTGACCACCGGTGCGTCGTCCACTTCGGAGCCTGCAATCGGGGCGTTGTCACTGACGGGTTCGGAGGCCAACTCGTCGAATTCAAACTCTGTCCCAACGATGTTTTCAATGGACTCAGAAGCTGATGCGGTGTTGCTCGACACAATTTTGAGTAATTTGTCGTATTCGGCCACGACCCAGTCCACGTTCATCTGGGTTGAAAATTTGATCCGCTCCAGCGATTTTTGATCCGAAGGGTCTGCTGTGGCGACGATCAGGCGGTTTTGTCGCTTGCCGAGGACCACCAACCGAAAATCGCTGCAAATTTTGTTGTCAAGTAGGCCTGTTGGCAATTTCTTTATGTCGATTTCCGCAATATCGATCAGCGGTACACCAAAGGCGACCGACAACGTATGTGCCAGATCAGAAGCAGACACTGCGCCTGAACCAGTGAGTTCGGCAATGAAACTGGTCTGGTGCGTCTGGGCTTTGCGGTAAATGTCTTCGGCGAACTTTTGTTCCAGTTTTCCGGTCGTGACCAAGGTGCGACCGACACCCGGAAGCATGCCGGTTTCACTCGCGGACGGAGCAGTAAGTGCAGAGGAGTCGGCTGTGGCCATAATTCAAAAATATACGAGCAGATCAGGTCAAAACGGTTGAACTTGGGTGTTGATGAATGACCCAAAAGCATATCATCAAGTGCATGCACTGGGGAGAACCACTTCGCCAATCTCTTTTTGGGTCTGGCGACCTATCGGCGCCTTTGACTGATGGACCGTTAAAAGAGTTCGATGTCGCCGATATTGGCAGATTCTGCTGCCAACTTGCCTTCAGCGATCAGGGTCTCGTAGTTGCAGACTTGGTTTCGACCATGTTCTTTTGCGTAATA
Organism: uncultured beta proteobacterium; assembly: GCA_903856025.1. Lineage (GTDB taxonomy): Bacteria > Pseudomonadota > Gammaproteobacteria > Burkholderiales > Burkholderiaceae_C > Rhodoferax. Next base: position 3,253 of record CAIOAQ010000381.1, on the reverse strand, counting down.
CACCGCTTTATCGGCCCGCTCGAATGCGCCACTGGGTGTGTCACCAAGCCTGATTTCAGTGAAACCAACACTGATGGTAATGTGCTCCACTTGAGGGAATATGTGCTGCTCAGTGTTGTTGCGTAATCGTTCAAACGCAGCTTGTGCTTGGCCATTTTGGCTGCAATGCATGAGCACCACGAACTCTTCACCACCGAAACGGTAGAGCTGATCGTGAAAACGAAAGGTACTGCGCATGAGTCGCGCCAGCAACAACAGCACTTCGTCGCCAATCAAATGACCAAAATTGTCGTTGACACGTTTGAAGTGGTCAATATCGAGCATGGCAAGCCAGTAGCCGCCTCCGGACAATACGTGACGACGGTCATCGGTATCGGACTCAATGGCCTCAATTCGATTGGTGGTGGCTTTCAAGAAGGCGCCATCGAAGGTCTTGCGATTGAGTAATTCGGTAAGCGCATCGCGTTCGCCATAGTCCAGCAGTCCCTGGAAATTTTGGTACAGACGCAAGACGGCGCTCACCAGGAGCACCGTCTCTGAAGACATGGTTTCGTTACTTTCCAATTCCAATACGCCCTGAGCTGCGCTGCGCGAGCTGAGTGGAAATACGCAGATGCCTGAATTTTCGGCAATCACCGGTTCTTGGTTGTTCAGGGCCTGTTGACGGTGTGGGTAGTCGCTGTCACGCGGCAACTCATCCAGCTCGCTCCCTTCCGGGTTGGACTGCACTTTGTTGGTGCCGTTTTGTAACCTTGCGCAAGTTAGCCAATGCTGGTTGTTAACAGGGCTGATCAAACGGTAGATGGCAATGTCTTCCAGGTGCAAAAATTCACGCAAAGTTTCCACCAGCGCGGTGTCGAGCGAATCCCTGTCGCGCAAGGCGGTCAGGTCTGCAAGTTGCTCAACGATTTGCGGCATAGAAGAAGTGTAACGTGGGATTTTTTTTGCACTTTAGCATGTCAGGCCAATAGCGCCTGCGCAAATTCGGCCGCATTAAAGGTCTCAAGGTCTTCTAATTTTTCGCCAACCCCAATGAAATACACAGGAATCGGCCGCTCACGCGCAATGGCCGCCAGCACGCCTCCCTTCGCAGTACCGTCAAGTTTGGTCACGATCAGACCGGTTAGATGAAGTGCGTCATCAAAAGCTTTGACCTGGGTTAATGCGTTTTGCCCTGTGTTGCCATCGATGACCAGTAAAATTTCATGCGGCGGGACACCGGTCGTTACGAAGCCGTTAGCGGTGTCGGGATTTGTCACCTCTGGAGCGATCAAACTGTCATTCACCGGCCCAGTCTTTTCAATCACACGTTTGATTTTTTTCAATTCTTCCATCAGGTGCAGTTGTGTTGGCAAGCGCCCTGCTGTATCCACCAACACCACATCGCGGCCGCGCGCCTTGCCGGCACTTACTGCATCAAACGCTACCGCCGCGGGGTCGCCTCCGTCCTGACTGATGATGTCCACCGCAGTGCGGTCGGCCCATACGCCCAACTGTTCCCGAGCGGCAGCCCGAAAAGTGTCAGCTGCCGCTAGTAAAACAGTGGTTTGATTTTCGGCCAAGTGGCGAGTCAGCTTCCCGATGGAGGTGGTTTTGCCTGCGCCATTGACCCCGGCCACCATGATTACGGTAGGTTTGAATCTGCCAATCTCAAGAGGTTTCTGCAGCGGTGTCAGCAATTGTGTGATGGAATCGATCAGCAGGCGCTTCACGGCCGCTGGTTCAGTCACCTTGTGCTCTTTGACGCGACGTTTCAGGTCCTGCAATAGGTGCTCGGTGGCTTTGACACCCGTGTCGGCCATCAGCAGGGCGGATTCGAGATCCTCATACAGCGCATCGTCAATTTGTGTACCGGTGAACACCGAGGCAATGCTGGAGCCCGTCTTACGTAAGCCTGCCTTGAGTTTGTCGACCCATGAAGTTCGTACCGACGACGGTGCCAATAAAGTTGATTCGGACGCCATCGTGCCAGTGATGTCGGCGGTCTGGGTTGGTGGTGCAACGACCGGGGCCACAGTCGGCGCAGAAGCTGGAAGGGGTTTTTTTCTGAAAAAACTGAACATTTTGTGTGCTGGTGGTGTACTGCATTCTATGAAACACAAAGGCACGACACCGTTATCGCCGTTTGTGTGCCACTCGACGTGGGGGCGGGTGTTCGACGGGTAACATCAGGTATATGAAAAAGGAACCTTCTCAAGCGCGTGTTCGACCGCTCCGTCCGCGTCCCGTGCAACGTCACGAGGTGCGCATCATTGGAGGCCTTTGGAAACGTACCAAACTTCCGGTGGCGGATAAGCCTGGTCTTCGACCGACGCCCGACAGGGTGCGGGAAACCTTGTTCAATTGGCTGGGCCAAGACCTGACGGGTTGGCGCTGTCTGGATGTTTTTGCCGGTACCGGTGCCTTGGGTTTTGAGGCCGCCTCACGCGGTGCCAACTTGGTGCAGCTTGTGGATCAGGATGCCACGTTGGTGGTTCAACTCAAGAAAATGCAGGCGCACCTGAAGGCGGATGCCATACAGGTGACGCGCGGCGATGGCGTGGCCGTTTTGCGTCATACGCCAGGCGACAGTCTGCACATGATTTTTTTGGACCCGCCGTTTGATTCGGATGTGGTTGAGCCAGCCCTCGTTGCCGCCGCACAGGCCGTGATTTTTGGGGGATTCGTGTATCTGGAAACCCCTAAACAGTGGACGGACGTGCAATTGGAGCCGATGGGCTTGCAGGTGCAGCGCCACCTCAAGGCTGGCATGGTACATGCTCATTTGCTCAAACGCGTTGCCCAGAGTACCTTGTCAACAGGTTGATAATCAAGGCGTGTCAATTCAATCAGGGTACTTGTCATGAGCCATCATGTGGTTGCTGTTTATCCGGGCACGTTTGACCCGATCACCTTGGGGCATGAAGATTTGGTGCGACGGGCGGCACAGCTTTTTGACCATTTGATCGTGGCTGTGGCGGCTGGGCATCACAAGAAAGCCATGTTTTCGCTCGCAGAGCGGATGGACATGGCGCGCGAAGCAGTCAAAACCTATCCTGGCGTGCAGGTAGAAAGCTTTGAAGGGCTGATGCGTGATTTTGTTGTGGCGCGCGGTGCTAAAGCCATGGTGCGAGGCTTGCGTGCGGTGACTGATTTTGACTACGAGTTTCAGCTTGCGGGTATGAACCGTAGCCTGATGCCCGATGTGGAAACGGTGTTTTTGACGCCGAGCGATAGATACCAGTTCATTTCCAGTACCTTTGTGCGTGAGATT
>CAIOAQ010000380.1 GCA_903856025.1 uncultured beta proteobacterium | reverse complement strand
CTGGGATTGACCAGACGCCAGGGCTGGTCAGTGTGCGAAAGGGAAGCCAATAGCTGCAGGCCAGAACCGTCTACCTCTCGGACCTTGGCCCCTGAAATTTCGAGCACATTGGCAGATTTTGCCCCCTGCTCTGTCACCCAGGCCAACAAGGCGTCGCGGGTCTCGACCGCGCTGTAGATGGTCATTTCTTCGGGAAGCTCAAATGCTTGACTCATGGCTGGTACCTGATTGCACTAAAACAAAAACCACAGCGGCCTTGCGGCCACTGCACCCTCAGAACAGCTCGTGGACTAGGGCAGACAGAGTTTGGAGACAGCGTTGAGCAGCGACGCGGGTGAAAACGGTTTAACCATCCAAGCCTTTGCGCCGGCGGCTTTGCCTTCTTCTTTTTTGGCTTCCTGACTCTCGGTGGTTAACATCAAAATCGGCAAGAACCGGTACGCGGGCAGGGCTTTGGCGGCTTTAACAAACTCGATGCCGTTCATACGTGGCATGTTCACATCACACACCGCCATGTGAATCTTTCGGCCATCGAGCAGCGCCAGGGCAGCTTGCCCATCGCCTGCCTGAAGTACCTCATAGCCCGCACCTTGCAGCGCCATACACACCACCTGCCTCAAGCTGGCAGAGTCGTCAATTACCAATATTGTTTGTGCCATCTTCGATTTCCCCGTCAAAAAAAAGTGGTTTCTTCGTCGCCTGCAGCGCTGCCTGGCGCCAGGGTTGAATTTGAATGCTGCTGACGCTGCTCGCTCATCACATACTGTGATTGCAAGCGCGCCAGCCAGGCCTGTGCGTCAACTTCTTGCTGTGGTGTTGCCAGTGCAGCCTGTAGACGTTCAATGTCTTCGTGCAACAGTGTCATCATCTGGCTGATGCGGTCCTGGTACTGGAAACCCTTGTACATGCGCTCTACCTGCTGACTGACCATGGCAGTTTCGTGTTCAAAAGGCTTGGCAATTTGTTCAAGCGCATCCACGCAGGCATGGATCATGGTCATCACCTGCTGTATCGCCACACCAACTTGCGGAGTGCACCCCGCCAAAACAGGTTGCAGCACCTGATCGCACGCTTGCGCCAACTGGGTAATGCCACCATCACCCTGCGCCAAAGCAGCAGCTATCTGTTTGGACTGGCGCGAGGCCATGTCCAGGTGCGGGCCAATTTCTGTGAAGGCCGCCAGCATTTCGGCCACCGCCTTTTCAGACTGGCTGCGAGAGCCCGCCAATTGACGCGCCCACACCGGTAATACCTGTGCGGTCAGTGCTACCAATGACTGTGCACCGGACGTTTCATGGTTGGAAGCGGCGGCTTGGCTCATGTTCTATCCTGTACATCGAGAAGTCTGGAGAATGGTCAAGGTTATCGCAATTCAGAGGTTAAGCCACTGGGTATTCAGGTAACAACCGCATCCAATCAACCGATCGTCATCAAGCGGCATTACATACGACGATTTGGCCTGCACCTCATGCGTGACCGGGTTGGTGATGGTGTAGTTGACCCAGCCGCCCTGTTCTACATCGCAGACGTCCCAGGCTTCAGCAACCAATTTTTCGGCATCCAAACCAGGGATCGCACGCAGGTCAGAACCATCCTTCTCTGGCATGGCGCCGTGCACGATATAAAACCCTGCCCGGTTGATGATGAACACATACAGATCCCGGTCAATGAAGCCGCTTTGCCGGTCATGAAAGTCGCGCACTGCCTTGTCGTAACCCACCGAGCGAATTTGCACCAGGGCATCAAACACCAGTTGGCGCGCCTGATCAGCGGTGCCTTGACGCAACTTCATGTCACCCACTGAAATTTCCAGCGTGGAGGCTTGATTAATCATGCGGTCTGAATTGAAGCTGGCCCGATTGACCAACTCCGCGTTTTCATGGGTTAACACATCAAGGTCGCCCACCGCGTGCACCACCTCTTCAAGTGCGGCGCTCTGGCTGGCGCTGCCTTCAGCCATCACATTGACATTCATCGCAATTTCACCAATGCCCGCGATCAGGCTCTCCATGGTCTCGTTGATCTGTTTGATGCTTGCCACGGTTTCACCGACCCGTGCGGCCGACTCGGCAATCAAGCCCCTGATCTCGCCAGCCGCAGATTGGCTGCGTTTGGCCAGGTTGCGCACCTCAGCAGCCACCACCGCAAAGCCACGTCCTTGCTCGCCAGCGCGTGCGGCCTCTACCGCCGCATTCAACGCCAACAAATTCGTTTGAAATGCGATGCTGTCAATGACACCGATGATCTCCGACATGCGCTTGGAAGTCACCTCCAACGGACCCATGCTTTGCCTGGCCTCGCTCATTTTTTTGCCCGCGGTGTCTGCTTCCTTGTGCAAGCTCTGGGTCATCATGCTGACCTCTTGCGATGCCTGGGCATTTCGAGACACCGTTTCGCTGACGGTTTTCACGTGCATTGAGGTTTGCTGCAGGTGCTGGCCCTGGGTGGCCGCGCGCTCTGCCAAAGAACGGGTGTCGTCCACCAGTTTACGGCCCGTGTCCCCTAACAGCACCGCGGCGGTTCGGATGTTGGCCACCATGCTTGACATGTTGACGATCATGACCTCCAGGTGCATGCCAAAGTTTCCCAAGGTACTGACACCATTGCTCACGTTTTGAGTCATGTCACCGTGTGAAACCGACCGCATGGCGGCCTCGGTGCGGTCACGCTCACCGCGTGTGATGGTAAAAAACCCCATCTGCAAATACCACCAGGCCAACAATCCAATTCCTGGGAACACCATGTTAAAAACTGCATCCCCCGAGGCCGTGCTGTCACTCATCAAATGGAACCCCACAACAGCGACCAAGGCCAACACCAACGGAGCAGGCAACACCCAAAAGCGCAGGCGTCCTGACAGGGGCTTGAGCAAGGCAACGGCAGGGGCGAAGAAGTTCATGGTGTGCCCAGGCAAAAAAACACGATCGATTCGAAAGAAGTCACTTCAATGCAAGCTCAATCTTGGCTTGCAGGGTCTCCAGACGTGGCGGCTTGACGATATACCCAAAGGTACCCAAGGGCATGGCGTCCTGCAGGGTGGCGGTGCTGGCATCCGCACTCATGAAAATCACCTTCATGCTGTTCACAAGCGGATTGGAATGGGCACGCAATTGGCGAACGAAGTCCAGACCATCCATGGGTTTCATATGTATATCGGTCAGCACCAGATCGGGCTTGAAAGCAACCATCGCACGCAAGGCAGCCACACCGTCTGCGGCCACTTCTATGGACTGGATGCCCAGGCGACGCAGGTTGTTGACAACAAAGGTTCGCATGACTTCATCGTCATCGACCACCAAAATACGCGCAAGATTTAAGTTCATGATGAATTGATTTAACTGACCCAATAATCGAAAACTAGCTTATCACCTTTTTTGACCTGTTTTTTTGCGCCAAGCTCAATTCTGAGCGATGAAGGCACGAACCTCTTCAAGCAAACCCACCAGCCGTGGCTCAAGTTGTTGGTAAAGCGCGCCCACCGTCTCGACCGACTCCGTTTTGCTGAGGTTTTCAATCTCAGTCACCTCTGCAATCAATGCATCGGTGGTGAAGATCGGCACATAACCTTTGATCGCGTGCAGCAAGCGGTTGGCACCGGCGACGTCACCATTGGCCAAGGCTTGCGCAATCTCGGGCAGGTTGCCTGACATGCTGGCCTCCACCGTCTTGAGGATTTTCTTCAGCGCGGCCTCGGAGCCCATCATTTCGACCCCACGTGCCACGTCCAGACTGAGAACCACCAATCCTTTAACAGGTGACGATTCCTGTGCCCGTCGCGTCAAAATCTCGAAGGCCGGCAGCGTCTTGCCTTCCAGCACTTCCAGGAAGGCTCCGCCGCCGGTGGAGATGTAGCCGATGTCTTTCTCGATACCGTATTTGGCAATGGCAGCCAGCGTGTCGCCACCACCGGCGATGCTGAAGGCACTGGACTCTGCAATGGCATGGGCCAGCACCTTGGTGCCGTTCTCAAACGCTGCAAATTCGAACACGCCCACCGGACCGTTCCAGACGATCGTACCCGCCACTTTAAGTTGCGCGGCCAGCACAGCCGCAGTTTGGGGGCCAATATCCAGAATCAGGTCATCGTCCGCCACGTCAGTTGCCGCTTTGACAGTGGCCAAGGCATCGGCAGCGAAGGTTTTGGCCGTGACCACATCGGTGGGAATGGGCACCGCGGCGCCGCGTGCGCTCATGGCTTGCATCACGGCACGGGCTTCTTCAACCAAATCCGCCTCGACCAGGCTCTTGCCAATCTTCAGGCCAGCGGCCAGCATGAAGGTGTTGGCGATGCCCCCGCCCACAATAAGCTGATCCACCTTTTCTGACAACGCCTTCAAAATGGTGAGCTTGGTGGACACCTTGGAACCCGCCACAATCGCCACCAGCGGGCGTTTAGGGTTGGCCAGGGCTTTCGAGATGGCGTCCATTTCAGCAGCCAGCAACGGCCCGGCACAGGCTACCTTGGCAAATTCGGCCAAGCCGTAGGTGGTGGCTTCGGCCCGGTGTGCGGTGCCAAAGGCATCGTGCACAAAAATGTCGCACAACGCGGCCATCTGGCGTGCCAGCGCTTCGTTGTTCTTTTTTTCACCCACATTAACGCGGCAGTTTTCCAGCAGCACCACATGGCCGGGCTGCACCTCCACACCACCCACCCAGTTCGCCAACAGGGGCACCGGGCAACCAAGCAACTCCGACAAGCGCGCGGCAACCGGCGCCAGCGAGTCAGCAGGCTTGAAAGCGCCCTCTGTGGGTCGCCCCAAATGGCTGGTAACCATGACGGCCGCACCAGCCTCCAAGGCCATGCGAATGCATCCCAGCGAGGCGCGGATACGGGTGTCCTCGGTGATGGCGCCGCTGGCATCTTGCGGCACATTCAGATCGGCACGGATGAACACGCGCTTGCCCGCCACTTGGCCGCTTGCGCACAAATCAGAAAAACGAATAACTTTCATGGTGTCCCTGCAGTGATTGATACGGTTTATTCTAGGAGCATCAACCGACCATGAATACGAAAAAATAGGAAACTGTTTTTTTTCGGGCTTTCCCTTTATGGCTCACCAACCCAAGCCCAGGTGCAACAGTAGGTACACCACCATGCCTGAAACGATGGTGCCCAACACCGCCTGCCCTTGTCCTTTACGCAAAAAGAAATAAGTGGCTCCGGTCAGGGCAGCATAAATGCGGGCATCTTGCCAAGTGTTGATGAGTTGACCATGCACCATGACCACCTCAGGCAGCACCACGGCAGCCAGCGCCGCAATTGGGGCATATTGCAAGCCCCGCTGCGCCCAATGCGGCAGATGCCAGGGCTGGTTGCTCATGAAAAAGAAACATCGCGTGACCACCGTCACCAACGCCATGCCAGCAATCACCCCCAGTGTCCAGATGTCAGCGCCCTGCGTTGGAACACTCATGGCACGACTCCAGCACGCTTTGGCCAGGTTTCTTCAACGATCAAACACAGGGCCACGGCGCTGGCAATGGCCACGACAATGTTGAGCTTGAGAGGCAAGGCATAGGCCACCACGGCCGCCAGGCCAGCCACACCGGCCGAGACCCGCCGCAAAGGGTTTGAGGCCAACGAGCACCCTACCCCCAGCAGCGCCAGAATGCCTGCAAAACCCAAACCCCATTGGGCGGGGATTACATTGGCCAACGCAATGCCCAACAAGCTGGCACTTTGCCAGCTGAACCAATTGAACAAGCTGCCTCCACTGAGGTAGGCGAGCTGCTCACGGCGTTCTTCATCGGTCACCGGCGGATGGTGGTAGTGCCGGGTGAACAACACATAGCTGAGGTCAGCGGTCAAATAACCATGGAACAAGCGCCAGCGCAAGGGCAGATGCATCAAATACGGGCGCATGTGCGCACTGAACACCACAAAACGCAAGTTGACACAAAAGCTGGTGGACAAAATCACCCACACCGGCGCACCCACCGCGATCAAGGGCATGGCGGCCAGCTGCGAACTGCCAGCGAATACCAGCAAACTCATGGCCACCGCTTCAAACGAGCTCATGCCGGACTTGACCATCGCCACCCCGGTCATCAAGCCCCAAGCGGCCAGGCCGGGCGACACAGCGGCCATTTCCCGGATGCCGCGCGCAAACGCCGGGTGTTGCCACCAACTGCGAGCGTTGGCGTGCAGCCGGCGCATCAGCCCAACACCTGCCCAAGCTGCAACGGGCTACCGCGCAGGAACTCAGCGCAGGACAAGCGCTTGCCGCCCGGGCGTTGCAGCTCCGTGATATGCACTATGGAGTTCATAGCTGCAACCTCAATGAATGCGGGAGCCAAAGCAGTAATTTGTCCACAAACTTGCGTCGCAGAAGAGGCACCATCGGCCACCTGTGCGGCCCAGATTTTCAGGACTTCACCATTCACGACGGTGGTGGCACCGGGAAACGGATTGAATGCCCGCACCCTTTGGCAAATGTTTGCAGCAGGCTGCTTCCAGTCAATGGCTGCTTCGGACTTTTCTATTTTGTGTGCATAAGTGATGCCGTCCAAGGGTTGCGCCACCGCCTGCAACGTGCCACTTGCAGCCAAATCCAGGGCGCGCACCATCAATTGCTCGCCCAGTGCAGCCAGGCGATCGTGCAGGGTACCCGTGGTGTCTGAAGGCGAAATGGGCACCACGCCGGTAAGCAACATGTCACCGGTATCCAGGCCTTCATCCATTTGCATGATGGTGACACCGGTTTGCGCGTCACCGGCTTCAATGGCGCGGTGGATGGGTGCAGCACCACGCCAGCGCGGCAGCAAGGAGGCGTGGATATTGAAACACCCCCGTCGCGGTGCATTCAACACCCACTTCGGCAGGATCAGGCCATAGGCGGCAACCACCATCGCGTCAGCCTGCACTGCGTCAATGGCCTCGCGTGCGGCGGCTGCCTCTTCGGGGTATTTGCCGTCCAGACGCAGACTGCGTGGCTGCACCACGGTCATGCCAAGTTGCAGTGCCAACTGTTTGACGGGCGAGGCCTGCAGCTTCATGCCGCGCCCGGCCGGGCGGTCAGGCTGGCTGAGCACCAGCGCCACGTCGTGCCCTGCGGCATGCAGCGCGGCCAGGGCAACCGCTGCAAACTCGGGGGTCCCGGCAAAAATCAGCTTCAAGAGCGGGCCTCGCGCTGGGCCTTAAGCATCTTGGTTTTGATGCGGTTGCGCTTCAACGGTGACAAATATTCGACGAACACCTTGCCCATCAGGTGGTCCATCTCATGCTGGATGCACACCGCCAGAAGGTCATCGGCTTCGATGACCCGCAACTGCCCGTCTGCGTCCAGTGCCTCCACCTTCACCGCGTCATGGCGCGTGACACCGTCATAAATGCCTGGCACTGACAGACAGCCTTCTTCGTTCAGGTGTGTCTCCGGGCTGGTCCAGACCAGTTTCGGATTGATCAGCACAAGCGGTGTGTCGCGCTCCTCGGACACATCCATCACAATCACCCGCTCATGCACATCCACCTGAGTCGCCGCCAAACCAATGCCTTTGGCCTCGTACATGGTTTCGAACATGTCGTTGATGAGGTTTTGTATAGTTGCGTCGACCGCTGCCACCGACTTGGCAATGGTGTTTAATTTGGGGTCGGGAAAACAGAGAATTGGGAGTAAAGCCATGGTGTCACTTCAAAGATGGTGGTATTTTCGCTATTTTTGCAGCAAACCGTCCATGGTTGAGGTGACAATCATTGTTCAAAACAAGGGCTTGGGCGCAAAATCTCTTGCGATTTAACAGGATGCAACACACCATGGAAAAACTCACTTTGACCAAAGTACAGGTCCACCTCACCGGAGTTGCGGTGGCGTGTGCTTTGGTGGCGGGTCCATCGGCAGCACAAAACTATCCCATCACACCCCAGCAGCGCAGCACGGCCAATCAGGTGGCTCAAAGTGGGGTGGCACTGAGTGAGCTGGCCCCCAACGCCCCACAAAGTCACACCGTCAAGGCGGGCGACACGCTGTGGGCCATTTCCGGTCTGTTTCTGAAAAGCCCGTGGCGTTGGCCTGAGCTATGGGGCATGAACCTGGCGGATATCAAAAATCCGCACCTGATTTACCCCGGCCAAACCCTGTTTCTGGTTATCCGTGACGGCCGAGCACACCTGAGCACCCAAAGCGTTGGCATTGGCGAAGGTGAAGCCACCGGCCTGCCCTCTGTGAAGTTGTCTCCGCGAACCCGGGTTGAAAATCTGGGTGCGGGTGCCCTGCCCACACTCAAGACCCACTTGATCGAGCCATTTTTAACCGAGCCTTTGATCGTGGACGAACAGGAACTCAGCGCCGCACCGCGCATCGTTGCAGCACAGGACGACCGGGTCATGCTGACCCGGGGCGACCGGGCCTATGCCCGCGGCAACGCAGCTGCGCCACTGATCGATGAACCTGGCAAAAAGCAAAAGGCTTACCGGGTATTTCGCAATGCCACGCCCTTGAAAGACCCGGTCACCGGCGAGGTGCTGGGCTATGAAGCACAGTATGTCGGCAAGGCCTTGCTGGCACGCAGCGAAACCACCCAAGGCGATACCGATGGCACGGGCAAAAGCGTGACAAACATCGTACCGGCCACCATCGACATCCTTGATGCCAAGGAAGAAATGCGCGTAGGCGACCGATTGCTCCCTGAACCACCCCAACAGCTGAAAGCCTATGTGCCTCATGCGCCAGCCAACAGGGTGGATGCGCGAATCGTGTCGATCTACGGCAGCGCGGTGGTCAATGCGGCGCAAAACCAGGTGGTGACCATCAACAAGGGTACCCGCGACGGCATCGAAAGTGGCCACGTGCTGGCCATTCTGAATGACGGTACCCGCTTGATCGACAAAACCGATGAAGCACGTCCCCAGATCAAATTGCCCGACGAACGCAACGGGCTGTTGATGGTGTTTCGGACTTTTGATCGCTTGTCCTATGCACTGGTGATGGACATCACCCGCGGGGTCAAGGTGGGCGACCATCTGGTCAACCCCAACTGACCCCTCCACGCACCGGTGGAACCCGAAGAACTGGCAGCCTGGCTGCGTCTGACGCTCACGCCAGGCGTGGGCAATGGCAGTGCCCGCAAACTGCTGGGCACGTTTGGGCTGCCACATGCGATTTTCGAGCAGCCTGTAAGCGCCCTCATTCAGGTGATCAGCCACCACCAGGCATTGGCCCTGCGCAGTGTTCCGCCTGAACTGGAGGCCTTGTTGGCCACCACACTGGCCTGGCTTGCGCAGGACGAAGACAACGGCATTCGCCACCGGGTTGCGGTGTTGGGCGACCCCCACTACCCCCAAGCCCTGCTCAGCCTGGACGATCCTCCGCTGATGCTGTACCTGCTGGGCGCAGGATCTTTTGATGGAAATGCATCTCTACCCCCCGAAAATAGGGCGAATGACGCTACTACTTTTGATTCATCCGTGCAAAGCATCAACGCCACCAGAAGTTTGGCCGTGGTGGGCAGTCGCAACCCCACCCCACAAGGCACGGACAATGCGCGGGCGTTTGCAAAGGCCATGACGCAAGCCGGGTTGACCGTGGTCAGCGGCTTGGCGTTGGGCATTGATGGCGCGGCGCACGAAGGGGCTCTGGCGGGCATGGCCGATGCCTCAAACACCTGCGCCACCGTCGCGGTGGTGGGCACCGGGCTGGACCGGGTCTACCCGAAATCCCACCGCGACCTGGCCCACCGCATTGCCGCCCACGGCTTGTTGGTCAGTGAATACCCTTTGGGCACACCGCCGCTGACCGCCAATTTTCCAAGGCGCAATCGCCTGATTGCCGGCTTGTCACAAGGAACGCTGGTAGTGGAGGCCGCACTCAAATCAGGCTCGCTGATCACCGCCCGGCTGGCCTTGGAGCAAGGCAAAGAGGTGTTTGCGATTCCCGGCTCCATTCACGCAGCGCAGTCAAGAGGTTGCCACGCGCTGATCAAGCAAGGTGCCAAGCTGGTGGAGTCAGCCCAGGACATTCTGGAAGAACTTCAGTTCCCATCAGGTGCTGCAGGCACTCATGATTTGATAGCTAAAAAGCAAGATGACACGAGGGATGGAAGCCTATTTTATGAAGACTCCGGACTTCTGGATGCCCTCGGTTTTGATCCCGTGGGACTGGATGCCCTGCAAGCCCGATGCGGCCTGAACACGGCCCAGCTGCAAGCCGAACTGATGGCCATGGAACTCCAGGGACAAGTCGCCAGGCTGCCTGGCGGCCTGTTCCAACGGCTGGCTTGCACCTGACGCCTTGCACCGCTTGGCGCGGCCAGATCAGACCGTTCTATCGCAGGTCGAATTTGCCGCCTTGTTTGATCGATCAAACATGAAAGACCGGCTTACAGTTGCTCCCATGTTTGAAGTTCTGAACTTTGTATACGAAAACTACTGGCAAGGCGATGCCTGCCCCGAATTACCCGCCTTGCAGCGCAAACTTCGCGCGGTAGGCTTTGAAAACACAGAGATTCAGGAAGCTCTGGTTTGGATCGAAGATCTCAAACTTGCCACACGGCAATTCCCCTGCATGGCAGAAGACGACGCCATGGGCCTGCCCAAGTCAATGGTCGCCCCGTCGTCCCACGCCGTGCGCCTGTTGAGCACAGCGGAGCAGCAACATCTTGACCGGGACAGCTGGGGATTTTTGATTTTCCTGGTTTCGGTGGGTGCGTTGTCCTCGGGTCACCTTGAGCTGGTGATGGAACGCGTCATGGCCACGTCCCTCTGCCCCATTGGTGTAGACGACATCAAACTGATCGTGCTGATGGTGTTCTGGAGCCTGGGGGAAGAACCGGAGGCCTTGGTTCTGGATGAGCTGTGTGACAACCGGACCACCCGCACCGGGCACTAATTCCATTTCTAAATCACTCGTGTCGTTGTTATCTCGCCTTGTTTTGCATTTGCAATGCCTGCGGCTCGATGCCTAGGAGTCTGGGCGCCAGAAGTTTTTAAACAAACGCGACGGTGACAATTGGCAGCGCGAAATCGTCTGGATTGTGGTGAACGCGTCCATCAGCACCTGCGTCGGAGGTGACGCGATGACCGCTGCACCTGGCTCAGCGCGGCAGATTTGTGTTTTTCTTGCTTTCTCTGCCTCAGCAGGCCTGCATGGCTCCCATTCTGCGCAGATTGAGCGCCATGCACACGAGCTTGAACTCGGCCTGTGCCTTCTTTAATCCCCGCATGCTGAACTGGCGAAATCCCAGAACGTTCTTGATCCAACCGTTGGGTGGCTCGGCAATCCACTTGCGTTTTCGGTAGTCCATCTTTCCTTGTTCTGTTTCGAACTTGGCCGCCATCGCCACCGTATGTGGGTAGCGTTGCGCATCCCTGGGTTTTGCCAGCACCTTGCCTTCACGTCCCAGCGCAATGACCAGTTCGGTGTCAGGCTCGGTAATTGCCAATTCAGCCATCACCGCTTCACTGCGGTAGCCTGCATCTGCCAACACCTGAGCGGCAACTGAACCGGTGTTGGCTTTGACCGCGCCCAGCACCATGGGCAGTTGTTGTACATCTGAGCTCGTGTTGACGACTTCGGCGACCACGATGATGTGGGCCGTCTCGTCCACTGCGGTTTGCGCGTTATAGCTGTAGTCAAACCCACCACCAGCACGCTTCATGATGCGCGCTTGCGGGTCGGTGAAGCTGTCCTGGGATTTGGGAGCAGGAACACCAAAATCGCGCTGGTAGGGCTTACCCCCTTTGGGTTTGCCATCTTTATCCTTGGGCTTGCGTTCATCGTCTGGGGTGCGCCCGCGCTGTGCATCGCTTTGGCGCTGGCGTTCTTCCAATCGGGCCTTGGCCGCCTCAATTGCAGCCAGGCGCGCTTGTCTGCGCTCAATCTCTGCGGGGATATCCAGATCGGGTTCGTTCTTCTCGGCTTCGTCGGTGCTGGTGGCCTTCTTCACCAGCGCGGTGATTTGTGCTTTGAGCTCGGCTTCTGCTGTTTGCATGCGCCCATAGCTCATGGCTTTGTGGCGGCTGGCGTTGGCTTTGACCTTGGTGCCGTCTACTGCGATGGTGCCCAATTTCACCAAGCCCATCTCGCGCGCCAGGCGCACGACCTGGACAAACAGTTCGGTGAACTCATTGAGGTGCAACGCCCGGAACTCCCGGATCGTGCGATGCGCTGGGAAGTTGTCTGCGCCCAACACGCGAAAGGCCACGTCTTCATGCAGCTTCTTGGAAATCTTGCGTGAGCTGAAAACTCCCGTGGCATACGCATAGACCAATACCTTGACCATCATGGCCGGGTGAAATGGCTGGTTGCGTGATCCACCTCCTGAGTAGCGCGCATGAAAGGCGCTCAGGT
This sequence comes from uncultured beta proteobacterium, assembly GCA_903856025.1. Taxonomy (GTDB): domain Bacteria; phylum Pseudomonadota; class Gammaproteobacteria; order Burkholderiales; family Burkholderiaceae_C; genus Rhodoferax. Next base: position 1,780 of record CAIOAQ010000380.1, on the reverse strand, counting down.
TCAGGCTGTCTATGGTGTCGTTGATGAAGTACGCAAGGTGCCCTTGGGGCAGCCAGTCTTGCAGTGCGCTGGGCAGCAGTTGCTGCTGTTCGGGGTGGTAAGGAACGTAGCTGGTGTTCATCCACCATTAACGATCAACCTCACCTTTGCGTTGTTAGTGAGAACCCTAGTTTCTGCCGCCCAGACTCCTAGACACCAATGATTTAGAAATGGAATAACACCCTCGCAACGACCCGACTCAGGCGAGCAAACAGGTCGGATTCGCCTCAATTTTGCTCATGGCATCGCGGGTGGCGCGCATGGTGAGCGGTTCGCGCTCTTGGGGTTCCAGTAAACCGGCTTGTAAATAGCCCGCGACCCGCACCGACTGGATCAGGTAACTGCGCCCGACGTTGGATGCAAACAAATGCAGATACCCCTTAGGACTGCGCCAAACATATTGCACCGACGAGTCCTGCGCGTCGTACTTCAGGGTAAACCAGGCACCAATGTCGAGTCCACGCACCCATTCCATCATCACCGGTGTGGCCGTGCCCCCGCCTTCTGAGATCACATCCAGTGCAGAGGCATCCACCCCCAGCAAGTCCTCAATATTGCGTGAATCCAGCGGCAACTCCTCGGCCCCGCCATCCGTGACGTAATCCTCCAGATTGGCCAAGCGCTCTGCCAAGGCGTGAATTTGCTCTGAAGCGATGGCCTTTGTCTTGGACATGAACGCCTCTACCATCACGGCGCTGATGGACTTGATGTGGGCCTCGATGTCTTCAGCTTGCACGTTCATGAGCTTTAGGCCCGTGCGTAAACGCAGCAACAGATCCGGCAAGCTGTTGATGACCTTTGCACGGTCAGCACGGTTGGGCTTGGCACTGGCAGCCCAAATCAGATCCGATGCTGCTTTTTTCAGTGACAGCGTTTCCTCATGCTGGGGTCCCTGACGCACCGCGGAAATGGCCAACACTTCGGCCCAGGTCTTGTATAAAAATTCCCGAATTTCGTCGCGCACCGGCATGTCTTTGATCAGATTGCGAAGCTCAATGGTGTACTGGATGGCCAGCGTTTCCATTTGTTCCACCTGCTCGGCCACCGCCACTACTTTCTGGGTTGCTGGCTTCTGTGTCAGATGTTTTTTGAGAAACATCTGGAATTCTTCGTACACCCGCTGGTAGACGCGTGTACCGGTCTCAGGATATTGCTCGATCACTTGAACCACGCGCTTGACCTCAACCTCCAGCGCGGCGCTGCTCAACCCGCTGGCATCAAATCCCAGCACGCAAGAACCCATGTGGTCGATCAACAAACGTGCAGGATGATCCAACTTGGTGAAGAACTCGGGCTCCTCCAGCGCAATGCGCAACACAGGCATTTGCAAGCGGGCAAACCAGACACGTATCCCACTGGGGATACGATCTTCTTCCAGAATGGCCTGGAACATCAAGGCCACCAGTTCAACGATCGCCTTTTCGCCCTCGGTGGTGGCTTTGCTCTTGATTTCGTTGGATTGTTCGCGCAACTGGCTTGCCACGCGTTGAACCACGACCGGCGCAGCCCCCTGCAACACCGCACCCGGCTGGCTGTAATAGGCATCCACCAGCGTCGGTTGCTGCGCAATGACCGTCACCAGTGGCATTCCGCCACCCGATACAGCACCGGACGGTCCGCCGAATTGCCCTGGTGGCTGACCAGCCATGGGAGCGCCGTAACCATACATGCCAGGTGTGCCACCGGTCATTGGCGCACCCGGGTAGGCGGCCCCGCCACCATAAAAACCACTTCCGGAGGG
>CAIOAQ010000379.1 GCA_903856025.1 uncultured beta proteobacterium | reverse complement strand
GGGTTTTTTTTGCCTGAAAATGTTCGCTACCCTCTAAACGGTCACCATGCCGACGCACAAAACTTCCGCTTGGCCTCTGGCGCTGGTCTACACCGGCCTGATCGTTTATGCCAGTTTGTACCCCTTCACCAACTGGCGTGATCAAGGGGTGGATCCCTGGTGGTTCGTGACCGCGCCGTTGCCCAGATACTGGACGGGCTTTGATGTGGTGTCCAACCTGCTGGGCTACATGCCGTTTGGATTTCTCCTGGCCTTGAGTGCCTTACGCACTGGACGTGAGAGGTATGCACTGGGTTTTCCCATCATGACGGGCTTGTTGTTGTCGCTGTCCATGGAGACCTTGCAGGTCTACTTGCCGTCGCGGGTGGCTTCCAACCTTGACTTGTTCCTCAATGTGAGTGGTGCCGCGTTGGGTGCTGGCACCGCATGGGGCATGGAGCGCATGGGTATGTTGCAGCGTTGGAGCCGCTTCAGGGCGCAATGGTTCGTAGAAGAACCACGCGGCGGTTTGGTGCTGCTGGCGCTGTGGCCCTTGGCGCTGCTGTTCCCGGCAGTCGTGCCGTTTGGCTTGGGCCAGGTGATGGAGCGGGTGGAGTCTGCATTGGCGCTGGCTTTTGAAAACAGTCCTTTGATTGAATGGCTGCCTATGCGTGACTTGGAGCTGCAACCCATGCTGCCCGCCGTGGAGTGGTTGTGCGTCTGCATGGGCCTCTTGATTCCGTGTTTGCTGGGGTATTGCATCATTCGCAGCAAAATCAAGCGCGCGTGGTTTCTGGCCTGTGTCGTGGTTTTTGGCGTGTGCACCACTGCGCTGAGCAGCGCCTTGAGCTTTGGACCGCAATACGCTTGGGTATGGTTGAATGCGCCCGTGAAGGCAGCATTGTTGAGTTCTGTCGCGCTGGCTGGCATGTTGATCGGGGCACCACGCCGTGCCAGTGCCGCCCTGGCTTTGCTGGTGTTGGGGGTGGACTTGAGCTTGGTCAATCAAAGTGCCGTTGGTCCTTATTTTGAGCAAACCCTGTTTTCGTGGGAACAGGGACAATTTATCCGCTTTCACGGTCTGGCCGAATGGCTGGGGTGGGGGTGGCCTTTTGCAGCGTTGGTGTATGTGCTGAGTTTGTTTTGGGGAAAAGAGCTGAAAAACTAGAATCGGGTGCATGACGCAATCCACTTCCTCTGTTTCTGGCGACAACTCGTCATCCCAAGTCCCTGCCAGCTATTTCCAGCGGCACATCTTCTTTTGCCTGAATGAGCGCAAAAACGGTGAAGCTTGTTGTGCCCAACATAACGCGCTGGCGGCTTTTGAGCACTGCAAGATCCAGGTCAAGGCTGCGGGCTTGGCTGGCCCGGGTCAGGTGCGTGTCAATAAAGCGGGTTGTTTGGACCGATGTGGCGCCGGACCGGTGGCGGTGGTGTACCCGGAAGGTGTCTGGTACAGCTATGTGGATGGCAGCGATATTGATGAAATCGTGGAATCCCATCTGAAGCATGGCCAGGTGGTTCAGCGCCTACTGACGCCCCCACATCTCGGGCGGTAGAATTTTAGTATTTCGTGCTCTAGCCCTCGTAAATAAAGGGCAAACAGCTATTTATTTCGTAGTTTATAAATCTTGCTCAGGTCGAATTGGCTGGGCGGCCACATGCATGAAAAAAATCCTTTTATCTCTGGCCGCGGCGGTTTGTTTGTCGGCAGCGGCACAGATGCCGCAAGCACCTGAAATTGCGGCGCGGTCCTATTTGCTGCTGGATGTCACTGCGAACCAATTTTTGGTGTCTAAGGACATTGATGCGCCTGTCGAACCCGCGTCACTGACCAAGCTGATGACGGCGTACCTGGTGTTTGACGCGCTGCGTAGCAAAAAACTTGACCTGAATCAAGCCCTGCCGGTGAGTGAGCGTGCCTGGAAAATGCCAGGATCGCGCATGTTCATTGACCCCAAGATGCAAGTTCCTGTTGAAGATTTGATCAAGGGCATGGTGGTGCAAAGTGGCAACGACGCGACCGTGGCTTTGGCCGAAGGGGTGGGTGGTTCGGTCGAGCGATTCGTGCAAATGATGAACGACCAGGGCAAAGTGCTCGGCATGACCTCCACTGGGTACAAAAATCCAGTAGGACTCACAGAAGCCGGGCACACTACTACAGCACGCGATCTGAGTGTGCTGGCGACCCGGTTGATGCAGGATTTTCCCGACTACGTGGCCTATTACGCCATTAAAAAATACCGTTACCAGGGCACGCCTGCTGCCAACGACAGCAACCGCAACCTGTTGCTCTTTCGCGATCCGTCCGTAGATGGCTTAAAAACCGGCCACACCGATGCAGCGGGTTTCTGCCTGATCGCCACGGCCAAACGGGATGTCCCGGGTTTGGGCAAGGTGGGTGCGGCTGCGGGATCGCCGGATGCACTGGGTAGCCGGCGGTTGCTGTCCATCGTGTTGGGCACTTCCAGCGAAAACGCACGTGCCAATGAATCGCAAAAATTACTGAACTGGGGTTACACGGCGTTTGAGGCCGTCAAGTTGTTTGATGCCAACCAGGCGGTCGTTACGCCGCAGGTCTGGAAAGGTAAGTCTGCCACTGTGGGGCTGGGGCAGTCGCGAGCTATTGTGGTTGCGGTACCCGTTGGCACAGGGTCAAAGTTGACGACACAGGTGGTCAGGCAGGATCCTTTAGTGGCGCCATTCGTCAAGGGGCAGGCGCTTGGAATGCTCAAAATCAGCAGCGCCGGACAGCCCTTAATGGAGGTTCCTCTGGTGGCATTGCAGGCGGTTGAGCAAGCTGGCGTGTTCGGGCGTGCATGGGATGCGCTGCGGCTTTGGATCAAATAGATTGCATCAAGGGCTATGACCTGCTATAGTCATGAGCTTTTCGGAATTTCCGAAGAGTTTCACGTTTTCGTCGTTTTTTGTTTTCAAACGTTTAGGGACGTTTTGTTTTTAGGAGGCTCTAGTGCCAACCATTAATCAGTTAATCCGTCAGGGGCGTTCGGTTGAAACCGTCAAGTCCAAGAGTCCTGCGATGGAAAATTCTCCCCAGCGCCGTGGTGTTTGCACCCGCGTTTACACCACAACCCCAAAAAAGCCAAACTCTGCGCTGCGTAAAGTTGCCAAAGTTCGTTTGACCAATGGGTTTGAGGTGATTTCATACATCGGCGGTGAAGGCCACAATTTGCAGGAACACAGCGTGGTGCTGGTTCGTGGCGGTCGTGTCAAGGATTTGCCGGGTGTGCGTTACCACATCGTGCGTGGTTCGCTTGACTTGCAAGGCGTGAAAGATCGCAAGCAGTCGCGTTCTAAATATGGTGCTAAGCGTCCCAAGGTTAAATAAACCGCTGGTTCGTTGTAATAAAAGGTGTTTGTTTGCTGCGTGGCGCAGGAAATGAACGTAGTGACCCACTGTTCGGGTCGAGTAAGTGAGAGTCTTATTTGTTAACTCTCCCGGTGTCTATCCAGATGCCAACTGAAGCAATAGAGGTGAAAAAATGCCACGTCGTCGCGAAGTCCCTAAACGTGAAATCCTGCCGGATCCAAAATTCGGCAATGTTGAGCTGTCTAAATTCATGAACGTGATCATGGAAGGCGGCAAAAAAGCAATTGCAGAGCGCATTATTTATGGTGCACTCGAGCAAATTGAAAAGAAAAACCCAGGTAAAGACCCGGTTGAAGCCTTCACATTGGCCATCAACAACGTCAAACCACTGGTTGAAGTGAAGTCCCGTCGTGTTGGTGGTGCCAACTACCAAGTGCCGGTTGAAGTGCGTCCGATTCGTCGCTTGGCTCTGTCCATGCGCTGGATCAAGGAAGCTGCTCGCAAGCGTGGCGAAAAATCCATGGCGTTGCGTTTGGCCAATGAGTTGATGGAAGCGACCGAAGGTCGTGGTGGTGCTATGAAGAAGCGTGATGAAGTTCACCGCATGGCTGAAGCCAACAAGGCGTTCTCTCACTTCCGTTTCTAAACCTAACAGCGTGACTTTCAGATCGTCTGAAGGTTGCGCACCCAGGCCGCCTCCCGGTGGCCTTTGTCTTTGTAGATACAGATCACCTAAGGATCCATCATGGCTCGCCATACCCCCATTGAGCGCTACCGCAACATCGGTATTTCTGCGCACATCGACGCCGGTAAAACAACTACCACTGAGCGTATTCTTTTTTACACCGGTGTGAATCATAAAATCGGTGAAGTGCATGATGGCGCTGCCACCATGGACTGGATGGAGCAAGAGCAAGAAAGTGGTATCACTATCACATCTGCTGCGACCACCTGTTTCTGGAAGGGT
>CAIOAQ010000378.1 GCA_903856025.1 uncultured beta proteobacterium | reverse complement strand
TCAAAAATACCGCGATATTCAGTGAAGGTCGTGGCACCAATGCATTTGAGCGAACCATTGCTCAGTGCCGGCTTGAGCAAATTGGAGGCATCCAGCGTGCCGCCAGAAGCCGCACCCGCACCGATCAAGGTATGAATCTCATCGATGAACAACACGGCATTGGGCTTGTCTTTAAGCGCCTTCAACACGCCTTTCAGACGCTGCTCAAAATCCCCCCGGTACTTGGTTCCCGCCAGCAACGCACCCATGTCAAGGGAGTAAACGATGGATTCTGCCAAAATTTCGGGTATTGCATTCTGGGTGATGCGCCATGCCAAACCCTCGGCGATTGCGGTTTTACCAACGCCAGCCTCGCCCACCAGCAAGGGGTTGTTTTTACGGCGACGGCACAAAATTTGAATGACCCGCTCCACCTCGTACTCCCGGCCGATCAAAGGATCAATCTTGCCTTCTTTGGCGAGCTGATTCAGATTCTGGGTGTAGAGCTCAAGGGGCGAGGATTTTTCATTCTTTTCGGCCGCACCCTCCTCGGATTCAGCCTGACTTTCACCAGACTTGGCAGGCTCAGGTGGATCAGACTTCTTGATACCGTGGGCGATAAAGTTGACCACATCCAGGCGAGTGACACCTTGCTGATGCAGGTAATACACGGCATGTGAATCTTTTTCACCAAAAATTGCCACCAGTACATTCGCTCCGGTGACTTCTTTTTTCCCGCTGCCAGTCGACTGCACATGCATGATGGCGCGCTGAATCACACGCTGGAAACCCAGCGTGGGCTGTGTGTCTACGTCATCACTTCCAGCCACTTGGGGCGTGTTGTCCTTGATAAAGGTGACCAACGATTTGCGCAGGTCGTCAATGTTGGCTGAGCAGGCACGCAATACTTCTGCAGCGCTGGGGTTGTCAAGCAAGGCCAGCAGCAAATGCTCGACGGTTATAAATTCATGGCGTTGTTGCCGCGCTTCGACAAATGCCATGTGAAGGCTGACTTCCAATTCTTGGGCAATCATGTTGTTCCTTTTGATAGCTTTGTTTCGAGACTTAACTGTAATCTGATTTCAAAATCAGTTCTGGACAAATGAAATAGGCCTGTTTTTATTGCTCTACTGGTTCACTGATACATTGCAAGGGATGACCGGCCTTGCTGGCAGCATCCATCACCTGATCCACCTTGGTCGCGGCAATGTCGCGCGAATACACGCCACACACACCACGACCATCCAGGTGAATTTTCAGCATGATCTGGGTGGATGTCTCCAGATCTTTGCCAAAAAACTCCTGGATCACCATCACCACAAATTCCATGGGTGTGTAATCGTCATTGAGCATCACCACCTGGTACATCGACGGGGGACCTGTTCTCTGGGTACGACGCTCAAGCAACACCGTGCCATTGGCATCTTCTTCAACCACCTGCGGTGATTTCGGTTTGGGATATTTTGGAGTTTTTGTGACCATGAAAACATTCTATCGGGCCGGATCCCATTCAACACCTGATAAGGACATAGTGCCAAGCCACCCGAATTCAAGCAACCAGGGGTCCTAAACACAACAATTTACGCTGCTTTACAAACCAAGGGCTTGCATCCTGGGGGTCATGGAAGAGACGCAATGCCATAAAAGCCTCCTGCGCCTGCGGATATACCCGGCGTAATAGATTCAGCCACTGCTTGAGTCGGCCAGTTTGCTGGTCACGATCCAGATGGCGTACCACCAAAATCCAAAACTGCTCGATCAACTCGAACAACTGTGGCCAAGGCAAGGTCGACGATTCTCCAAGGGTGGTTTCTGCCCCCTTGATCGCGCAAGCCAGCGCCGGATTGGCCACCATGCCACGCCCCAACATCAAACTGTGGCAGCCTGACACCTCGCGGCACCGCTGCGCATCGGCCACTGTCCAGATTTCGCCATTGGCGACCAGTGGCAAACGCACCACCTGACGAATGTCGGCAATGCGCTCCCAGTAGGCTGGAGGACGGTAACCATCGCGTTTGGTACGTGCATGCACCACCAATTCACTCGCCCCAGCAGCTTCGATCGCCAACGCGCATTCCTCAGCGCGGGTGTCATCGTTTAATCCCAGACGCATCTTGGCGGACACTGGCAAATGATCAGGCACAGTGCGGCGCACAGTCGCCACAATCTTATGCAAAAGCTCCGGTTCCTCCAGCAGCGCCGAGCCACCACGGTGCCGATTCACCACCGGGGAAGGGCAACCAAAGTTCAAATCAACGCCCTGCGCACCCAGTTGGACAAGCACTGCAGCGTTTTCCGCAAGGCAAATGGGGTCCGAGCCGAGCAACTGTGGCCGCACAGGTATACCGGCAGCGGTTTGACAACCATGCAAAAGTTCTGGCATGTAGCGAAGGAACACCCGCTCCGGCATCAAGGTGTCGGTGACCCGAATGAACTCGGACACGCAGCGATCCACACCACCGACCCGGGTCAAAATGTCACGCAGGACAAAGTCCAGCATGCCCTCCATCGGGGCGAGAAGCAAACTCATGTTGGCCTTATGATTGAAACCCGGTATTGTGGTGGCAAACGCCTTCTGTCCAACTCGAGCCCAGAATGAGCAGCACCCATCTGTCAAAACTTTGTCAACCCTCTGGAGACACACATGGCCCTCACTGTCACGATCGATTTAGGCTACGAATTTGCTGTCAAGGCAGACTACGCCACCGTATTCGGGGTCCTGAGCAACGTGCCCGAATCTGCCAGTTTTTTCCCCAAAGTGGACCAACTGGTCGACCTTGGACAAAACACCTACCGCTGGGAAATGGCCAAAATTGGCGTGGCGCAGGTCAATCTTCAGACCATTTATGCGTCGAAATACACCTCCAACAAAGCCAAAGGCAGTGTGATCTGGACCCCAGTCAAGGGCGAAGGCAACGCCTTGGTGTCGGGGAGCTGGAAAATCGTTGACAAGAAAAAAACGACCCACCTTGAACTCAACATCCACGGCGACTTGACCCTGCCACTGCCTGGGTTGATGAAGATGATGATCGCCCCGGTGGTAGAAGCCGAATTTGAAAAGATGGTCGAAAAATACATCGACAACCTGACCACCCATTTTGGCGGCGAGGCCTGAGCGGCCCTGTCGCCATCAATCTAAGTAAAATCCAAGCTGCGCCAGAACAGGGCGCATTCGCTAGGGGTGTTGGCACGCAGCTCAAACTGCGGTCCGACTGAGAAAGTCCCTTTGAACCTGATTGAGGTAATCCTCGCGCAGGGAAGCATGTTGAATCCGGGTTCTCGCCGCCTTCTCTGACGAGGTTCCAACCCAAGCAACACCGCCGACCTGCCAAACCTTTTGCCCGGAGCAAACAGATGGCATTGACACCTACTTCTGACTCAACCCAGGTCGAGCCGACACAACCGTCCAACTCGGCCCTCTCACCCGTTCCCACTGCTGAACGGGTTTTCAACTGGCAAAACCACGCCTCTTTGTGGTTCAGTCTGGGTGTCGGCCTGCTGGTGATGCAGGTCGGGGCCTACCTGGTGCCCGCCGTGGGCAGCCGCGACGCGGCCATTGCCATCGTGCTGGGCTCACTGATCGGTTCGGGTTTGCTGGCCTGGACCGCGCGGCTGGGCTGCCAAACCGGCTTGTCCAGCGCAGCGCTGATGCACGCCACCTATGGCAGCGCCTTCGCCCGCCTGCCGGTGCTGCTGAACATGGCACAACTGATTGGCTGGACCACGTTTGAGCTGGTGGTGATGCGCGACGGCACCGCCGCCGTTGGCAAACAATCCTTCGGACTGGCGCTGGACGACACCAGTGGCCGCATGCTCACCACACTGCTGTGGGGTGGCGTACTGGTGCTGCTGCTGTCAGGTTCCATGACGCAACTGGTTCGCAAGATCGTCGCCCGCGTGGCGCTGCCGCTGGTGATCGCCTCGCTGCTGTGGTTGACCTGGCAGTTTGGCGGACAAATCCAGGCACAGGGCCTGGCAGCGTTCTGGGCACGCCCAGGCGACGGCAGCATGGGGTTGTTGTCCGCCATGGATTTGGTCATTGCCATGCCGGTGTCGTGGCTGCCACTGGTAGCCGACTACGCCCGTTATGGCAAAGCAGGCCGCAGCGCACTGAGCGGCACCTGGCTCGGCTACGCATTGGCCAACATCTGGTGTTATGCGCTGGGCGTGATGGTGGTGACCGTGGCGCAACCTGGCACAGATATGGTGAGCGCCCTGCTTTTGGCCCAAGGCGGGCTGCTGGCGCTGAGTCTGATTTTGGTGGACGAAGTGGACAACGCTTACGGCGACGTGTATTCAGGCGCGGTGTCTGGCCACAGCCTCAAACCCGCCTTGAGCGTGCGCCAATGGGGTCTGGGACTGGCCGTGTTGTGCACCGGTCTGGCATTGGTGCTGCCCATGCACAGCATGGAGCCATTTTTATTGATCCTCAGCTCGGTGTTTGTGCCACTTTACGGGGTGATTTTGGGTCGCCTGGCCACCACCTCCGGTCCTGTCGTCACGGACAGTCGACGGGTGGACTGGAGTGCCGCACTGCTGTGGTTATGCGGCATTGGCGGCTACCACGCGCTCAGCACTTGGGCACCGCAGTGGGGGGCTGCACTTCCAACCGTGGTGCTCACGTTTGTGGTGGCGTGGCTGACACGCCCATCGACCGCCATGATGCAGGTGGGAAGCGCGGCCTGAAGAGCAACATGCTGCCGGTCTGCCTGACGGACAGTTCGCTGGCCCCACAGGCCGAACCGGGGTGCCATCGGGGGCATGCCATACAAACTGGCGTGTACCCCTCGTCACGAGGTCGTATATCGCTATTATTTTAGTAGCGTTTTCAATTCAACTGAGTCAGTGGCAGCTCGGTGCTGCTTTTGATGCTCTGCAGCACGATGTTCGAGCGGATGCTGTTCACGCCCTCAATGCGGGTGAGCCTGCGCAGTACCGAATCTGACAAATCGCTCAGGCTGGCCGCCACGATGTGCAGGATGTAATCGGCCTCCCCAGCCACCGCGTCGCAGGCCAGCACTTCGGGAAACACCGCCATTTCCCGCTCAAACGCCAGGCCCTCGTCACCGCCATGGCGCAGCAGCGACACATAAATGATGGCCCGCACGCCCAGGCCAATGCGCGCTGCGTCCAGCAGCGCCACGGTGCAACGAATGATGCCTGCTGTTTGCAGCCGTGCCACACGCCGGCTCACTTGCGAGGGCGACAGGTGAATCGCTTCCCCCAATTGCTGATGCGTAGACGTGGCATCTTTTTGCAGTGCATTCAAAATCGCAACATCGTATTTATCAAGCACCAAATCATCGATTTTTTGTGTTTTCATGCATAAATTATGCACCATTACCCATTTTTAATACCTAAAACGCGCACCTGATGCATTCACTTTTGGCTACGATCTCTTACTTATTTACATCGTACAAACACCATGTTGACATCTCCAGCCACCGGCAAACAAGCAGAAGCACCCGAACAGCCACGCCATCACCCGCTTGAAGATGTACAAGCCATGCTCACCGGCACGCTGTTTGTGGCGTTTGGCGTAGTCATGTTTGGCCAAGCGGGTCTGCTGACCGGTGGCACACCCGGCGTGGCGTTTTTGATCCACTACGCCACCGGCTGGAACTTCGGGCTGGTGCTGTTTTTGGTGAATGTGCCGTTTTATGGACTTGCCTGGTGGCGCATGGGACCGGTGTTCACCCTTAAAACCTGCGCTGCGGTGGGACTGCTTTCCACGTTTGTCACGGTGTTGCCCAAGCTGGTGCAGTTTCAGGATTTGTCACCTGCTTTCACCGGGGTGATGGGGGGCTTGTTGATGGGCGTGGGGATTTTGGTGCTGTTTCGCCACCGTGCCAGTCTGGGCGGCTTCAATGTGCTGGCGCTGTTCATGCAAGACCGCTTTGGTTGGCGTGCGGGCAAGGTGCAAATGGTGCTGGACGGTTGCATTTTGCTGGGCTCGCTTTCGCTGGTGAGCTGGCCGTTGGTAGGTTTTTCGGTGCTGGGTGCGGTGATGCTGAACCACACCCTGGCCACCAACCACCGCACCGAACGCTACGTGGCCCTGTAGACCGCAGTTGGCGGGTACCGGTCAGCCCAGCTTGGGCTCAATCACTTCCGCCGCGCTTCTGAAAGCCTCCACCGCCGTGGGCACGCCGCAATAAATGGTGGCGTGCAGCAGCACTTCCTGAATTTCCTGCACTGTGGCACCGTTGTTCAAGGCACCCCTGATGTGGCCCTTGAGTTCATGCTGTTTACCCAATGCGGTGAGCATGGCGACGGTCACCAGACTGCGTGTTTTCAAATCCAACCCCGGGCGCTGCCACACGTCTCCCCACGCATTGCGGGTAATGTGCTGCTGCAGAGGGGCGGTGAAATCGGTCACAGTGTCAAAGGCACGCGCCACAAAGTCTTTGCCCATCACCTGCTTGCGCGTGGCCAAGCCTGCTTCAAATTGTGCGTCTTTGTCTTTCATGGGGATCACTTTCAAAGGGTTGCAAATACAGCGCTCAACCTAGCGCACGGCTCACATGCATCGGCACCGGCGCAAAGCCATGATTCAGGGGGCCGCTGCCCTGCCCGGTCTTGACCGAGGCACCCGCCTGCAGGGCCTGGCGCACAAATTCACGGGCTTTTTGCACCGCTTCTGGCAGACCTGCGCCCAGTGCCAGATGTGCGGCAATGGCGCTGGACAAGGTGCAACCTGTGCCGTGCGTATTAGCGGTGTCAATGCGCGGGGCCTGCATCCACAAGGGTTCACCGTGAGGCAGCAGCAACAAATCCATCACCGTGTCACCCGCCAGATGGCCGCCTTTGAGCAGCACCGCCCGGGCGCCGCGCGCCAATAGCGCTGCGGCTGCCAGCGCCATGTCCTGCGCACTGGTCAGTGGCCGCCCCACCAGCAGGGCCGCCTCGTCCAGATTGGGCGTGATCAAGGCCGCCCGTGGAAACATCTCAGCCACCAACACGGCGATGGCAGGGTCATCAATCAGTTTGGCACCACTGGTGGCCACCATCACCGGGTCAAACACCACGTTGGGCAAGCGGTGGCGGTCAATGGCCTGTGCCACCGTGTGCACGATGTCAGGTGCATGCAGCATGCCGATCTTGACGGCATCCACGCCCATGTCCTCGATCACCGCGTCAATCTGGTCGCGCAGCATCTCGGGCGGCACGCCAAGAATGGCACGCACGCCGCAAGTGTTTTGTGCGGTGAGTGCGGTAATGGCCGTCATGCCAAAACAACCCAGGGCCGAGAACGTTTTGATGTCGGCCTGGATCCCCGCGCCGCCACCGCTGTCAGAACCGGCAATGGACAAGACCCTGGGGTAGTGATGAAGACGTTCAATATTCATAGTAACAAATGCTTATATAACGAGGGCTAGCGCCTGAAAAGGCTTTGAATAAATTGAGCCGCAGCACCAGGTTCATCGGCAGAACAAATGGCGCTCACCACGGCCAGGCCATCCGCACCGGCCTGCAGCACCTCCGACGCATTGCTCAGGTGGATGCCGCCGATGGCCACCAATGGGAGCCTGGTTGCCGCACGAACCTGGCGCAAACCGGCCAGTCCCCAAGGCGCAGCGGTGTCGGTTTTGGTCGGGGTGGCATAAATCGGGCTGACCCCCAGGTAGTCCACCGGCTGATCGGCAGCACGCACCACATCGTCCAGACTTTCCACTGACAGCCCCAGAAAGACCTCTGGCGGCAGCAGCTGCCTGGCCTGCATCACCGGCATGTCAGACTGCCCCAGATGCACGCCCTGCGCACCGCAGGCCAGTGCCACATCCAGCCGGTCGTTGATGATCAAAGGCACCTGAAACGGTTGCAGCAAGGCCTGTATGGAACATGCCAGCGCCACAAAATCGCGTGTGCACATCTCTTTTTCACGCAACTGCACACAGGTCACCCCGCCCTGCACCGCGGCCAGCACCACGTCGGTTAGCGTGCGACCACGCAAGCTTTTCTGATCGGTCACCAGATAGACACGCAGCGCATTCACCAAGGCCAAGGCGACACGCCCATTGGCCTTGCTGTCAGACATGCTGGTCACAGGTTGGTCAGCTTGAGGTGCCGCTCAAAGGTGGCGGCATCGAGCAACTGCAACTGGTCCAGCAAGGCGATTTGCAAGCTACCCACCCCCTGCCCCCGCTCTTGTACCGCTTGTGTGGCGACTTGTCCTGCCACGCCCAGATAAGCCATCGCAGACACCGTGGCACGCCAGGCATCGGGCTGCACCGCGCAAAACGCGCCAATCAATGCCGTGGCCGAGCACCCTACGCCAGTGATGCGTGTCATCCACTCATGGCCATTGGCCAAACTGGCGTGGCGACCTTGAGCGTCCAGTACGTGGTCCACCGGACCGCTGACGCAGACCACGCCGCCGCTGCGATTTGCCAAATCACGCGCGTACTGCAACGAGTCTGCCACCGCTGCGCCGCTGTCCACCCCGCGCGTTTGGGCCGCACTGCCCGCCACGCTCATGATTTCGGAGGCGTTACCACGAATCACGCTGGGCATGGCCGCCTCCAGCAGCACACGAATGCTCTCATTTCTATAGCTGGTTGCGCCCGCCCCAACCGGGTCGAGCACGGTTTTGATGCCGCGATCAGTGGCCACCTGCAGGGCCCGTCGCATGCTCTCGATCCAGTAGGGTTCAAGCGTCCCGATGTTGAGCACCAACGCCTGGGCAATGGCTGCCATATCTGCAACCTCTTCGTGGGCATGCGCCATGACCGGTGAAGCGCCCACGGCCAGCAGCACAT
>CAIOAQ010000377.1 GCA_903856025.1 uncultured beta proteobacterium | reverse complement strand
TCCGCGCCAAGTCGGAACAGATCGGAACCCTCCTCAACCAATTCAAGCTGATGAGGAAGAATTAAAAAGAACCTTGGGTCAATCCGACCTCTGGTCAGGCATTGCACTGTCAGCCACAGAAGCGACGACCTGCTGGCGGCCCCCCACGCCCAAATCAAAGGGTCTGCATCGCCCAACTGGGGGTTTGTGGTGGATGCCATCGTGAAATCAAAAAAATCGTAACCGTGGGATTGCAGCTCTACGACCAGTTCCACGCCCTCTCCGGTTCGGTCATTGATGAAATGGCGGATTGCATGAACAACCAGATGCATAAGCTCCGGTGGAAAGGCGCGCTTTGCACGAACGGTGATTCCGCCCTTGCTGCACTCTTTCACCAACGCGGCAGATTGCCGCACTGCCTTGCGCTTGTTAGATGATTTACCCATTGATTTCTCCTTACTACGGGCGTGAAAAACTCCGAGCTGCGCCGCCCTGAAAACGCAATCCGGGTGGTGGGTGCAACTGCACCCACCGGGATCTGTTTTCAGGTGCGGGCGGCCAGAATGGCCCCGAGCTGGCGGCCCAGTTCACGGGCCAGCGGCACGGCCACGGCATTGCCTGCATGCTTCAAGGCATGGCTGGGCAGTGCGTGGTGTTTTGCCCATTCCGGCATGCCCTGCATGCGGGCGGCCTCGCGGGGTGTCAGGCCACGGGCACGGCCATTGACCAGATAGGCTCCGGTGCAGGCCGCTCGACCTCCCCCACTGGCGGTCAAACTGGCTCCGAGTCCTTTGGGGCTGTAAAGTCGATAACCCTGTGCGTCGCGCACCTGCTGGGTTGTGACGGTTTTGAGCAAGCCGACTTCGGCCAGCGCCGTTTGGCGTTGGCTGGGCAGTTCGCTGTGCAGGACAAACTGGTCATCGTCAATGGTGGCCTCGACATCCTGCTCCAAAATGTCCTCGACCACCGCCGTGGGCTCCTGCTCCTCCGGGAACACGTAGCCAAGGATGTCATCCACTGGCAGGTCCAGACGGGTAGCCACAATGAACGAGCGTTCGCGGCTCTGCGCCACCCCGAAACCAGCAGCATTCAGGGTGCGATGCTGCACGCGATAGCCGCACTGCATCAGCAGCTCACGCACCTCGGCGGCGTCCTTGCCGCCCTCCTGCGTGAGGAACTGGCGGGCACACTCGATGATCACCACGCGGGCCATGATCTCGCGCAAAAGACGTTTCGTGTGGCGGTAGACCTCGGCCAGCACCGGGTCGGCAAAGCCCTTGCGTTTGCCAGCCGTGGAGAATGCCTGGCATAGCAGGCCCAGCGTCAGGATGTCGCAGGTCAGCTTGGTGCCGTCCAGCGTGCACAGGTCGGCGTGCACCTTGCGTGGCCTGACGTTGTGCATGTAGGTGGACCGCGCTTCGTCGTCTTTCTCGCATGCCAACAGCAGGTCGGCACCGAGGCTGGTCAGGCCCAGACCGAAGCCGCCCAGACCACCGGCACACAAGTCAATGACCGTGCAGCCACGCAGGGGCAGGCTCTCATCATGCAGGCGGGTTTGCACAACGGCATCAGCGACCCACGCGGCGGCAGCGTCGATTTTTCCGCTCCACGCGGGGGTCTTGGCCAGCTTGCCGAGCTGCTGCTTGATCTGGCGCAAAGCCACATTCAAGGCGTTTTCGACGGCCTCGCTGCGGCTCTGGAACACCTTGGAGCCGTTATGCGGGAAGGTGCCATCAAAAGGCAGGTGGCCGCTCTGGCTTTCCCATGTGGCCGCCGCAATCCACTGGCCTTGGCCAATGCAGTGGGCACGCACAGTGATGGTGATTTCGCCCTTGGTGCCCGTGGGGCGTTCCATTACAAAATCAGGTTTTTCGACAACACCACGGGCGTTGAAGTGCACGGCGGCAGGGGTTGCTGACGCGCTGGCGAACTTTTTTAGTGTGACACTGTGGCGCGACTGCGCGCGATTGAAAATGACGCTCATGACGGTTTCCCGAATGCGACAGCGCAAAGCTGTCAAACATCGCTAGGAATCCGTCTTTTCAACAACTCCACCATTGCCAACCGGCCATGGGATCGCCACCGAAAGCTCCGTGCGGGTGTGCATACCCCCGGGTAACGCGGGCAAACCGGACAGGTGCACTTTCACCGAACAGTGAAAGCCCCTTTGGCTGTGTAGCCGTTTGCTTCGCGGGCGGCGCAATTCCGCCAGTTCTTTAACTATCGGCCCGATTCCCCAAATTGTTGGTGTTGCATCACCTCATTGCCGGGATCGTCAGGGGGTCTGAGTGAATTCAGACACGGGTCCTCACGGGCAGCCCTAATTTTAAAAGAGAACCCATATTCGTGCGCGTTTTGGCGCAGCCACCCCCCATAATTTTTATTTCAATAAGTCCTAAAAGCAACAATGCAGGCGAATCCTGCTGCTGCATAAACAATAAAAGTTTACGAGTACGACACTTTGGCGTGTTGTGTAGGTCCGCATGAAGCGGGAGCGCCACCTAGGCCAGCTTGTGCGCCAACTGCTGGAACACGTCCCGGCCCTGATCGTCCCGCTCCACGGCAAACAGGAACAGGCAGCGCCCACCGCTGGACTGCTCCCACTGGTGCCCCACCTGCTGCTTTTCGCGCGAATCGTCGTTGGTCCGGTAGGGCTCGCCCTTGTATTCCACGGCCAGCACCCGGCCATCGGTCAGCTCGGCCACAAAGTCGGGATAGAAGTAATCGGTGGCTGTCGGCAGCCAGAACGAGAACTTTTCCTGCCGCTCGATGTTGCGCACCCACTGTTTGACCTTGGCGTGTGCGTCGATGGCCTGTGCACAACGGAATTCTTCGGCCACGGCTCCGGCCTGCGTTTTCTCGCGCAGGTCGTGAATCACCGGGTAGAAGTGTTTGGAAAACTCATAGCTGCCCTGATACATCTGCCGCGCAGGGTATTGGCCGGGCTGGTAGTGAAAGCTGTAATGCGCCAGTTCCTCCACGCCCGGCACCGCCATGTCCATCAATCGGCCTTGAAAGCCTCGGGCCATGGCAATCTGGCGCAGCCGCCCGACTTCCTTGACCAGTGCCTGTGCCAACTGGAAGCGGGCGCGAACCAATGCGGTCAGGGTGAAATGGCGTTCGGCCATCAGGTGGGTCACCATCTTGACCAGATACGCCTGCATCTGCGCCTGCCCGATGTCGCTCTGGCGCACCTCCACGTCCAGCCACCGGATCAGGTCTTGCTGGCTGGTGTGGCTCACGGTCTCATTCAACAGGAGCTGCTGGGCGTCGGTGTGCCGATAAGTGACCTTGGCGCCGTTGACATCAATCTCGAACGAGTTGACGGTCTCGGTGATGGTGAACCCCGCCAACTGCACCTGCTGGTCCAGCAGGCTCCAATCGCCCAAGCTGGACAGCGTTTCGCGCTCCACCACTTCGAGGTGGCCGTCCAGATTCAGGCAGAGCTGGGGGATGGCTGCGAAGTCCAGACCCAACTGTGCCGGGGCACGCATGGCTTGGCGCACCGCGCGGTGGGCATCAAACTGCTCCTTGACCTTCTCGCGGGCCTTGGCAGGCATGGCGTTGCTGATGAACGCCTCGGCTTGCGCCAGTAGCTCGCTGCTGACTTCACCATGAAGCAGGACGGTGGCGCCCTGCG
>CAIOAQ010000376.1 GCA_903856025.1 uncultured beta proteobacterium | reverse complement strand
TTGGTTTTAGACGGCAAGTCGTATCTCATGCCAATTGCATAGGCCGTGCCGGTCTTGCTGGTGGGAGCTTCCGGATTGAAGAAAGAGCCCGTCATCAGGCCCTGGAAGCCGAATTGGGATGAAACGTTATTGTTGGGGTGAGTCATGCTCATAGCCACATCACCAAACAGTTGCAAAGTGCCGGGACCTACATTTTTGTGTGTGGTCATAAATCCAGCACCAAGCCAATCAATGTCACCCAGATTGGCTTTTGCAACGGTGTCCCCGAAGTAGGTGCCATTCATCGCTGGAGCATCAAAAATATTCATGCCTCGGTTCCATTCCAGCCAGACACGCAATGGATCGGTATCGATCGGAACGAATGAAATACCCACCATGTCGGTGTCTTTCAGGGAATTGCCAGTAGCATTGGTGAAGCCGGTCTCAAGACCACGGCCGTAGCAGAACTTGGCATAAGCACCGGGCAAGGAGTCGATGTCCGGTGCGTAGCCTAAGGTCATCCCGTCAAAGGCGTACTCCACAAGCAACGCGGGTGTCCCACCGTTACCCGGCCGAACAGCGGTGTTGTTGCGCAAGTTGCTGGGTACCCCGCCGGTAGTTGGTCTGCGGCCTACTGAGAACCACATTTCCTGGTCGGCAATGTTGCTCCAAGTCGCATAAACCCGATCGACGTTCAAGTAGCTTGTGGAAGGCACATGACCCAAGGTACCGTCAAATACACCTGCGCGGTCTGCAAAAAACGGCGCACTACCACCATTGGTCACAGCACTGTCACTTTGTGAACCGAACACCTTGTACATGTTCAGGTGAGCACTTACGCTGATATCTTGCGCAGCTTTGGCGTTCAGATCCAATCCAAACCGGTTGCTGTACACGCTCGTGTTTTTGGGTTGATAGGCGGGAACGGTCTTTGCAAATGCGCCCATTGCACCCGCCATGGCTGCGTTAGCTCCTAAGAATGCGTTAGCTTGATCGAACGTCTGGACCTGGTTCATGCCTTGAGCAAACCCCATGAGGCCAGTCAAAGCCTGTGCACTTGTCCATCCTGGGTTCAGACTGGAAACTGCTGCCGGGTTGGCAAAAAACTCTGCTTGAAGCTTACTTTGTGCGTTGGCAAAGGTTGCGTTGACATCGGTGAACGTTTTGGTTTGTCCTTCCAGATAGTCGTAGCGGAAACGGTAATCGCCTCCGACAGTGAGCCAACTACCCAGCGACTTCTTTTGTAGTTGGGCGACCTGTCCCTTCAAATCTTCCATGTCGGTAGAGACAGGTGGGGCAGTTGCTGTACTTACTGCCTTGAGTTGCACTGCGGTTTGTGCGGTCTTGGCTTCATTGGTCTGAACCTGCCCTTTAAGCGCCTGCAGTTGCTGCGCTAAAAGTTCATTTTGCTGTGCCAAGGCCTCAATCTTCTTCAACAATTCAGCTTCGCTGGCCATAGCGGCTACCGGCAGCAACATGCCTGCGACTAACGTTGCCAGCAGATTTCGTTTAAATTTCGTGTCCATAAACTTCTCCTAAAAAAGTAGAACTCCAAACATTTTTTGGCATCAAGCGCTCTTGTGTGCCGCCATGTCGTCCTCGGTGTCTTCCCAACCAGTGATCATCGATTTCAGATGCGCTGTGACCGTATGGCCCGTAGTGGCCAAGTAAAGATGTGAGATTAAAAATGCGAGCATGAAAAACGCACCTACGGTGTGTCCGGTGGCGACCCACTTCAATTGCAATGTGGTCAACCCCCAGGCAGCCCAGTCGGCGTAAAACAGATAGAGCCAGCCAGTGATCCATATCAGGGGGCTAAGTAGTGCCAACACTGCCAAGTAGGTCAGCAGCTGCAATGGGTTGTGCTTGCGACTAGGCGTAGGCTTGAACGGATGAGGTTCACCCTTGAAGATGCCAGATGAATAGAAATTTGCTACCGCCACGATCTTTTGCGTGGTCGGAATGTATTGCCTCCATTCGCCTGTGGTGATGTGCCAAAAAATGGCAAATACCCACAATCCAACCAAGGTCCAGGCAGCAATGGTGTGGTAGTTGACTGCCTTTTCGAAACCGAAGGCGTGGTAAGTGCCATGTACTTCAAACCCGGTTACAAGCATGAAAATGATGAGTGCGGCCTGACTCCAGTGCCAGAAACGCTCGAAACCCTTGAATAGATAAACGCGTGCCATGATGATGATCTCCCTATTTATGGTTGCGTTTTTGAGTAGCGACGCGGATCAGGCCGTGACCCACAACGCCAAGCAGGGTAAGCAGAGCTACCGCCCAACCCACCTTATCTAAACCTGCCATGTGGTCGCGGCTGCGGCCAGGCATATATACCCCGTCGACCTTTTCGAGTCTGCCGTTGCTAATGTGACAGTCTGCACAGCTAAGCGCCTTGTCTTTGGGAGCCACCATGTGAGTGATGGGCCAGGCACTTTCAGTTTCAATGAAGTCCAACTTGCCTGAGAACGGCAGTTTTGCAGTGGTCATGCCAGCAGCAACTGCCTTGTCCCAGTTGAAGTTTTTCCAGAAGGCTGTGTCATCGTTGCCTGCCAAATGAGTGATTACCAGCTGTTTATTCACTGGGTCATAGACCTGCTTCCCGCGGAACAGCTTGATAGGCCAGATCATCGACTTGCCATCGGTAGCACTGCCTTCAAAGCGGTTGATCTGCACAGGTTTGTCGCCCTTTTCAATTTTGTCAGTTTGCAGTGTGTAATTGACGGTGCCGTTGAACCAGACGTAGTCGGGGATGACGTTCTCTTTCCAAACAAAGTCACCCTTAATCGTCATGTAGGTGTCATAACCATCTTCGTTTTTGACGGTCATAGGCTTCCCGTCTTTGTCGAGTTTCCCAGCGGTAGACCAATCCCATGACATTTTTGTAGGTTGGCCTCCACGTGCATAAGCCGGAATATGGCAAGTCTGGCAAGCAATCTTGGCGGTGTGCTCGTTGAGGCGCGCTACTGAGTGCGGTGTTTGTCCGTGGCACGACTGACAGGTGGCGGGATTGCTGGTTTCAGTCTTGCCGCGCAAGTGGGCTGGTGCTTTGTCTTTGGCTGTAGGTGCGTAACGGCTGCCTGATACTTGGTGACCGTCTGTTTTGTGACATGTCGCACATGTGAAATTGTTGCCATCAGCTGCCATGTGCACGTCCAGTGCCTTATCGGGGGCTTCGAGCGATGTGTCCAAGTCGCCATGCTTGACACCATCACCTCCACCTCCATTGAAGTGGCAACCGCCGCAAGTCGTGCGCTTGGTTGGTCCGACCTTTTGTGCAATCTCGCTCAGATTGATGCCACGGACGATCTTGCCAGATCCTGCAGGAAATTCGATGTCTTTTGCGACTGGATTGCCAGCAAAACCTGATGGCTTTTTGTATTTTCCGGTGGAGTCATGACAAACCAGACAGTCCACGTTTTCCTGAATGCTGAAGTCAAATGTGTCGTCTTTCCATCCGTACCCAATATGGCAACTGTTGCAAGCAGCTTCGTTGGATTTGACTGATGTGCAGAAGTTGTTGACGATATGTTTTTTGCCCAAAACCTGCCCGGTTTGAGGATTTTTGAACTCCCATGTCCAGTGCTGGGTATGTTGAACTTGTTTGGCAGCCTCCGTGTGGCAACTTAGGCAAGCTTTGGTCACCTCAGGACCCGAGTTAAACACCTGATCCAAAGCTTTAAATTTGCTGTGGTCAGCCGTTGTTTTCGACAGTTTTGCAGAGGCTGCATCCGTTGCAGCGTTGGCCGTCGACAGCAGCGAAAACGCTGCAATAGAGACAAATATCACATCTCGCATTCGCATCAAAATCTCCTCATTTTTATTGGTTAATGCCCCATCAAACAGCGGACCGACCGCCACTCGATGTACCTGTCTACGGGTTATCACCAATAGACATGATCCTAATAGTCGCCTGAACGACAATTACTGATCTAAATCAGATATTCCGCACTAAAGCATATGTAGATATGCAGATTTAATGATGTTTATGACAAAAAAATGATCTTTGTATTTTGCAATCCACAAACAAGCCGCTTTTCAAAGCTGTGAAGTCCATTTGAGCAACCAAATTACTTGGTGTCAGTGACTAGAGTCACACACAAGGGTTACTTAAAAAAATGTTCAAAACTTTGGAGCATGCCATGACACCGGAATGTTATGCTGAATAACGTTCAGTGTCTTGGCCGTCCATGGAAATACGCAGAACTTTGCCCGTAGTAATCAAGTAGCTTCAGGCAAATCTCGAAGGAACTTAGTAAAGGAGGGGGGCCTTACTTTCCATTCCTGAAACAAAACTTTGGTGCAAAACTTTTAGACCAAACTAAAAGCAAGTGAATTTACAGACAAATGCTCAACAGCACCTTCGGCAAGAACAGCCGTCGATCAGTGACTAGAGTCCTAAGGCCACAGCAGGAAGCTGTCAATATTGACCTCGACGTACCCACAAATATCAGTTGGTGTGTCCTATTTTGCGACGTTCTTTGCGCTCTCTGCAATTTTGGACTTGAGCAC
>CAIOAQ010000375.1 GCA_903856025.1 uncultured beta proteobacterium | reverse complement strand
GGCCTGCGCGCCGTCCATTGCGCCGGGCCTGGTCAATCAGGCCACGCAGCACGGGAAATAAGCCGGGCGTGCGGTGCACCTCGTCCAGGATCACCAGCTTGTCCAGGTGGTCGGCCAGATACAGCTCGGGTTGTGCCAGTTTGGCCCGATCGCGCTCAGACTCCAGGTCAAGGTAGAGACTGGGGACCGACTTGGCCGCTTCCAGTGCCAGCGTGGTTTTGCCGGATTGGCGCGGCCCCAGCAGGGCAACAGCCGGGGAACTTTGCAGTTCTTCAACCAGCAACGGGAGAATATGGCGACTAAACATCATTGCAATTATGGAGTTTCATTGTATTAATTGCAAGGATAATTGAAATCAATAACCAAGTGCCAAGCCGGTATTTCGCCGGGGGTCATTGGCCCCATAAAACCGGTTCTTACCCACCGGTTTACCCTCCAGCGACGGTGCGCCGATCAGCACAGCGGTCATGTGGTTGGCGGGTTGGGCGGGGCCCAGCTTGTGGCCGCGGGCTTCGAGCAGGCTGCGGGTGTCGGGCGACAGGGCAAAGTTCTCGACGTAGGTCAAATCAGGCAGCCATTGCTGGTGAAAACGTGGTGCATCGACGGCTTCTTGCAACGTCATGCCGTAGTCAATGGTGTTCAGCAGCGTGAGCAATACGGCGGTGATGATCCGGCTGCCACCGGGGGTGCCGAGCACCATCACCGGCTTGCCGTCTTTGCTGACAAGGGTGGGGCTCATGGAAGAAAGCGGACGTTTGCCCGGTGCAATGGCGTTGGCCTGGCCCTGAACCAGTCCGTACAGGTTGGGCACCCCTACTTTGACGGTGAAATCGTCCATTTCGTTGTTCAGCAGCACGCCTGTGCCCGGGACGGTGACCTTGGCACCAAACCAGTCGTTGAGGGTGTAAGTGACCGCCACCGCGTTGCCCCAGCGGTCGGCAATCGAGTAATGGGTGGTGTTGCTGCCTTCGTGCGGAGCCACACCGGGCTTGAGGTCACTCGATACGGCCGCCTTGCTCGGGTCAATGACGGCACGGATTTGGGCCGCGTAGGCCTTGTCGGTCAACCGCGCCACGGGATTGGTGACAAAGTCAGGGTCGCCCAGGTAGCTGTTGCGGTCCACATAGGCGTGGCGCATGGCCTCGATCTGGTAATGCACCGCCTGCGCCGAGTGATAACCCAGCTCTTTGAGCGGGAAACCTTCCAGAATGTTGAGCATTTCGCAAATCACCACACCGCCCGAGCTGGGTGGCGGTGCCGAGACGACGTGGTAGCCGCGGTAATCACATTCAATCGGTGCCAACTCACGCGTGCGGTACTGGTCCAGGTCGGCTTGGGTGAGGATGCCGCCGCCGCTTTGGCTGGATTTCACAATGGCGCTGCCGACCGCACCCTTGTAAAAACCGTCGGTGCCGCGCTGACTGATGGTTTTTAGGACTTTGGCCAGGTCTTTTTGCACCAGTCGGTCACCCGCCTGGAAAGCCTGACTTTTGTTCAGGAAAATGGCTGCAGTAGCCGGATCCTTGCCGAATTGGGTCGTGGCGGTCTGGAAGATTTCCACGTCACCCTGATTCAGTGCAAAACCTTTTTCGGCCAGCGTGATGGCCGGGGCCAGCAAGGCCGCACGTGTCATGGTGCCGTATTTTTCACGGGCGTACTCCATGCCTGAGACACTGCCCGGTACGCCGACGGCAAGGTGGCCGTAGGTGCTGAGGCCTTTGACTACGTCGCCGTCTTTGTCCAGGTACATGTTGGCCGTAGCGGCCAGCGGGGCCTTTTCCCGAAAGTCCAGAAAAGTCTTGCGACCATCGGCCAGTTGCAGCGTCATGAAGCCACCACCACCCAGGTTGCCCGCTGCTGGGTACACCACCGCCAGCGCGTAGCCCACGGCCACGGCGGCATCGACCGCGTTGCCGCCGTGGCGCAGTACATCCACGCCCACCTGGGTCGCCAGGTGCTGTGCGGTCACCACCATGCCGTTTTCTGCTGCGACGGGCGCGATGGACGCTGCCATAGAACCGTGCGATGCGACCAGCACAAGGCCGCTCACAAGCAGGTGGATGCTGCGTTGGGCAGCGCGGGGCAGGATTTGCATGGCGGAATCCTCACAGTCAGGGTTAAAGGGGCGGTGTTTGCCCCGCGAATTTACACCCCGCGCGCGCGATCTGCTTTGAACTGTGCCCGAAACGCGCCAAAGGTGCCTGCGTCCAGGGCGTTGCGCACCTCGCGCATCAGGTTCAGGTAGTAGTGCAGGTTGTGGATGCTGGAGAGCATCGGGCTGAGCATTTCACCGCAGCGGTCCAGGTGGTGCAGGTAGGCGCGGCTAAAGCCACCACTCACCGAGCCATTGGGCCGGGTCACGCCTTTGCAGGTGTAGCAAGTGCAGCTGCTGTCCAGCGGACCGTGGTCGGCCTTGTGGCGGGCGTTGCGCATTTTTAGGTCGCCAAA
This sequence comes from uncultured beta proteobacterium, assembly GCA_903856025.1. GTDB lineage: Bacteria > Pseudomonadota > Gammaproteobacteria > Burkholderiales > Burkholderiaceae_C > Rhodoferax. Next base: position 18,740 of record CAIOAQ010000375.1, on the reverse strand, counting down.
ACGGGTGAACAGCGTGCCGTTGCGGGCGTTGCGGGTGGGCATGACGCAGTCAAACATGTCCACGCCTTGTACCACGCCTTCGACCAGGTCTTCTGGCGTGCCCACACCCATCAGGTAGCGCGGTTTGTGCCAGGGCAGGCGGTGCGGGGTGTGTGCCATGATGCGCAGCATCTCGTCTTTGGGTTCACCCACGCTCACCCCACCCACGGCATAACCCGGGAAATCCATTTCGACCAATGCATCCAGACTTTCCTGGCGCAGGTGTTCAAACATACCGCCTTGCACAATGCCAAACAAGGCGTTGGGGTTTTCCAGTCGCTCAAACTCCGTTTGGCTGCGCTTGGCCCAACGCAGGCTCATTTCCATGCTCTTGCGAGCTTCATATTCGGTGGTGAGCTGGCCTTTGGTCTTGGGCTCGACCGACAGGTAGGGCGTGCACTCGTCGAGTTGCATCGCAATGTCGGAGTTCAGCGCGGTCTGAATCTGCATGGACACCTCGGGCGACATGAACAATTTGTCGCCATTGACCGGGCTGCTGAAATGCACGCCTTCCTCGGTGATCTTGCGCATGGCCCCCAGGCTCCAGACCTGGAAACCGCCCGAGTCGGTCAGGATCGGCTTCTTCCAGCGCTCAAACTCATGCAGACCGCCAAAACTTTCCATCACGTCCAACCCCGGGCGCATCCACAGGTGAAAGGTGTTGCCCAGGATGATTTGCGCGCCCATGTCTTCCAAGCTGGACGGCATGACACCTTTGACAGTGCCATAGGTGCCTACCGGCATGAAGATTGGCGTTTGCACGATGCCGTGGTTCAGGATCAGCGTGCCGCGGCGAGCGTGGCTGCCTGCATAGCCAGTCTCAGGCACCGGTGGATCGGTTCGCAGACGATCAAACTGGATCACCGGCTGTGGTGGGTGGTCGTGCGGGTGGTCATGGGGATGGTCGTGAGGATGCGAATGTGTCATGGCGTTGGTGGGGCGCTTGGATTAGGGGGTCACAGCAGACGGTTCAATACGTAGGGGGGTTCGATGGCTGTGCGGGGGACTCAGTGCTCAAAATGGTGTTTCACCCGGTCCTGGAGCAGTCGACGCGTGGCAGGTTCGTCACATCCGGCCAGTTGGTCGTAGATGCTGCGTGCCATGGGTTTGAAGATGGCCATCACTGCGGGGTCAAAGTGGCTGCCGGTGTCTTTTTCAAGAATCGCCATGGTGGTTTCAAAGCTCATGGGCTCTTTGTAGGGGCGTTTGGAACACAGGGCATCAAACACATCGGCCACCGCAAAAATCCGGGCCGGCAGGGGAATGGCTTCGCCTGCAAGTTGCTCGGGGTAACCGTTGCCGTTCCATTTTTCATGGTGCCCGGCCACCACGTCTTGTGCGCCGTCGAGCCAGCCCGCACCCACCACAATGTCCTTGCCCTGGTTGACGTGGGTGCGCATGATGGCCATTTCCGCGTCATCGAGTTTGCCGGGCTTGAGCAAAATGGCATCCGGAATCCCGATCTTGCCCACGTCGTGCAAAAAGCTGCCGGCAATCAGGGCCTGCATGGCGTTGCCCGCAACCCCCATTTTTTCGCCAATGCCTGCGGCAATCCAGGCCACCCGGTAATTGTGTGCGCCGGTGTCCGAGTCACGCTTGGCAATGGCGCGGCCCAAGGCTTCCATCATGGAGATGTGCGAATCCAGCACCTCACGGGTCTTCTTCTCGTTGTCCGCTGACAGCAGCACCACCACCGGGTAAAGCGCCAGGCCGCACAGCAGTGCCGCCAGACCGACCATCAGGGCGACGGTGAGTGAGGTGGAAAAGATCTGCTGACGTTGCCAGTCCGGAACCACCCGCACACCTTCAAAATAACCGGTAATGGGTCGGTTCGCGGTGTCGCCGGAAGTTGCATCATGCAGCGGCACAAACACCCGCATGACCCAAGCATTGTTACTGAGTTTGATGTTGTGATAAGACGCAATGGTGTAGTCAGGCGCGACGTGGTGCGGCAGCAGAGACTCCACGGCCATGCCGTCCTGATTCATGGATTCGGCCAGCTTTTTGGGATGGCTGTCGTAAATCTCAGCAATGTCAAACAGGCCTCCAGAAATGGAATCTGCCGCCAGCTTGGCGTGCTGGGCCGCGTCAGGACCGTTGAGGTTGATGGCCCCGTAGCGCTGCAGAAACCCATCTGACTCCTCGATGGCGAGCGAGACAATGCCTTCTTCGGCACTTTCACGTGCCACAAACCAGGCAATGGGGCTGGCGATGCAAGCCAGCAGAATGCTGACTGCAGCAATGCGAATGGCAGCGCGCTTTTGAAAGGTGTTCATGATCTGCGACCTGGTATTTCAACGGCTTATCTTAAGGCGCTGGTTTGGCGAGTCAGCAGCATCGCATCGCCGTAGCTGAAAAAGCGGTAGCGCTGTTCAATGGCGTGGTCGTAAAGCTTGCGGATGGTGTCAAAACCTGCCAACGCGCTCACCAGCATCATCAAACTCGATTTTGGTAAGTGAAAGTTGGTGATCAATCCATCCACCAGCTTGAATTCAAACCCCGGAGTGATGAAGATGCGCGTGTCGCCCGTGGCCTGTCCGGTCAATGCCCATGATTCCAGTGCACGCACACTGGTGGTGCCCACCGCGATGATCCGTCCGCCCCGCGCGCGGCAGTCTGCGATGGCTTGCTGGGTGGCCGCAGGCACCTCAAACCACTCGCTGTGCATCTGATGCTCCGCCAGGTTTTCGGTCTTGACCGGCTGAAACGTCCCTGCGCCCACATGCAGCGTGACATGCGCGCGCTGCACCCCCTTGGCATCGATGGCCGCCAGCAGCGCCTCGTCAAAGTGCAGGGCGGCAGTAGGGGCCGCCACCGCACCGGTGTTTTTGGCAAACACCGTCTGGTAGCGCTGTGCATCCTCAGACGAATCGGTGTGGGTGATGTAGGGTGGCAGCGGCACGTGGCCGTGGCGCGCCATGATGGCAAAGGGGGTGTCGCCTGCGTCGTTGGACAGCACAAAGCGAAACAACGGACCCTGCGCATCGGGCCAACGACCCAACAGGGTGGCGCTGACATGGTCGTTGCTGCCGGGGGCGCTGACCAGGCTCACCGTGGCACCCACTTCCGGTTTTTTGCTCACCCGCATGTGTGCCGCCACCTGGTTGCCACCCAGCACGCGCTCGATCAGCAGTTCCAGCTTTCCGCCGGTGGTCTTTTCACCAAACAGACGTGCGTTCATGACCCGCGTGTCGTTGAACACCATCAGATCACCCGGCTGCAGCAGTTCGGGCAGTTCCCGAAAGATGCGGTCCACTGGCGGGCTGCCGGTGCCGTCCAGTAGGCGTGAACTGCTGCGTTCCGGTGCGGGATGTTGGGCAATCAGCTCGGGGGGCAGCTCAAAATCAAAATCGCTGAGGGTGAAGGTGCGCGCTGCGCTCAAGGGTGAGGGTGTCATGGTGCTTGAGGGGCGGACTAGCCCCGTGCCAAGTGAAAGGGACCGGCATTGTCGCAGGCCAGTGAATTGGAAATGGAATGGGCCTTTCCAACTTTGGAATGTAGGCAAAATCAAGGCATGTCCACGCCTGCTTCATATCCTGCTGCCAAGCCAATGACCGGCCCACAGAAAGCACTTCACAAGCTGGGATTGCATCGCCCCATTGATCTGGCGCTGCATTTGCCGTTGCGCTACGAGGACGAGACGCGTCTGGTCAAGCTGCGTGATGTGCGCGAGGGGGACATGGCCCAGCTGGAGGGCGCAGTGACACACAGCGAGGTCAAACTGGGCGGCCACCGCCAGTTGCTGGTGACGTTGAACGACGGCACAGGCACCTGTTTGCTGCGCTTTTTTACCTTCTACCCCTCGATGCAACAGGCCATGGCCGTGGGCAGCCGGGTGCGGGTGCGAGGCGAAATCCGGGGTGGTTTTGCGGGACTGACCATGATGCACCCGGTGGTGAAGCCTGCTGGCGGTGAATTGGCCGCCGCGCTGACCCCGGTGTACCCCACGGTGGCGGGCTTGCCGCAAAGCTATTTGCGCAGGGCGGTTCAAGCGGGGCTCGGGCGCGCTGACTTGCCAGACACGGTGTTGTCAATTTATTTAAAAGAAATTTGCCTGCACCCCTCGTGGAATATGCGTAAAGCGCTCTCATTTTTGCATAATCCGACGCCCGATGTGTCCCTGTCTGCACTGCAGGATCACAGCCACCCGGCGTGGCAGCGGCTCAAGGCAGAGGAGCTTCTGGCACAACAACTCTCCCAGCTGCAGTCCCGGCGCGAACGGGCGCGGCTGCGGGCGCCCATGTTGGCGAACCGCCAGACTGGTTTGTGCACTCAGCCGGAAACGGATGCGCCCGGGGGCTCGCCGGGTGACGACAACCTGGCGGTGCCGGTGCTTTCCCTGTATGCGCGTCTTCTGGCGACCTTGCCTTTTGAACTCACCGCTGCACAAACCCGTGTGGTGGCTGAAATCACCCAGGACATTGCCCACCCTGTTCCCATGCACCGCCTGCTGCAGGGCGACGTGGGCGCTGGCAAAACCGCGGTGGCTGCACTGACCGCGGCCGTGTGCATGGATGCCGGGTGGCAGTGCGCACTGATGGCTCCCACCGAAATTCTGGCGACCCAGCACTTTGCCAAGCTGGTGGGCTGGCTGCACCCCTTGGGCATCACCGTGGCTTGGCTCACCGGCAGCCAGAAGGCCAAAGAGCGCCGGGAGATGCTGGCGCTGATCGCCAGTGGGCAGGCGCAGCTGGTGGTGGGCACCCATGCGCTGATTCAGGACAGGGTGCAGTTTCATCGTCTAGCGCTGGCCATCATCGACGAGCAACACCGCTTTGGCGTGGCGCAACGCCTGGCGCTGCGAGCGAAGGTGGCGGCTGATGCCAACGAAGTGGATGCCGCAGGGGCGGAACCCCATCTGTTGATGATGACCGCCACCCCGATTCCGCGCACGCTGGCCATGAGCTATTACGCCGATCTGGATGTGTCTACCATCGACGAGCTGCCGCCCGGGCGCACACCCATCGTGACAAAAGTGGTGCATGAAGCGCGCCGTGACGAAGTGGTTGAGCGCATCCGTGACCAGATCGCCCAAGGGCGGCAAATTTACTGGGTTTGCCCGCTGATTGAAGAAAGTGAGGCACTGGATTTGACCAACGCCACTGAAACCCACGCACAACTCAGCGTTGCTTTGACGGGTGTGATGGTAGGCCTGTTGCATTCGCGCATGCCGGTGGCCGAGAAACATGCGGTGATGCGTTTGTTCACAAGTGGGCAAATGGCCATTTTGGTGAGCACCACGGTGATTGAGGTGGGCGTGGATGTGCCCAACGCGTCACTGATGGTGATTGAGCACGCTGAGCGATTTGGACTTTCCCAGCTGCACCAGCTGCGCGGTCGGGTCGGGCGCGGCGCAGCGGCGTCGGCCTGTGTGTTGTTGTATTCCACTGGGGACGCGCCGCGTCTGGGCGAGACTGCCCGGGCACGCTTGAGAGCCATGGCAGAAACAAATGACGGTTTTGAGATTGCCCGGCGTGACCTGGAGATTCGCGGTCCCGGTGAATTCATGGGTGCGCGTCAGTCGGGTGATGCGATGTTGCGTTTTGCCGATGTGGTGGAAGATGCAGCCCTGCTGGACTGGGCACGCCGCCTGGCTCCTGTGATGCTGGACCAGCACCCAGCGCTGGCTGAGCAGCATGTGCAGCGGTGGCTGGGTGGGAAAGCGGAGTTTTTAAAAGCGTGAACCTCGGTCAACAGCCCAGACTTGCCTATTCGTAGTGTTCCCTGCGGCGGGCATCCGAGATGAATTCGTCCAGCGCCGGGTCCATGGCGTTGCGCGAGGACACAATCCCGACGGGATGGCCATCGTCAACCACTGGCACATGCCTGAATCCATGCTTTTGCATGATGACCAAGGCGTGTCCGTAGGTCTGCTTAGGACCCATTGTGAGTGGATTGCTGGTCATGACAGCGCGCACTTGCGTATGCTCCGGGTCGAGTCCTTTGCCAACGACACGGAAAACCACATCGCGCTCGGTAAAAATGCCGATCAGTGCATCGTCCTCGACCACCAGCACCGCACCGGTGTCCTTGCTGATCATCAGGCGAGCGGTTTGACTGACTGTTTTATCAGGCGCAACCGCCACAAATTTTTTGCGCTCCATGACGCTTTTAATAGGTAAATCAAACATGGTGTTCCTCCATTGGTCATACTAGCCCTACCTAAGCGGTTTGGATTGATTCAAATCAACAACTTGCGTGAGAGTCCATTGGGGATTGCACCTAGTGTGCGCTGACCAGGCACAGACGTGCGGCGCACTCTGGGTGAAAATAGCACCATGACCCTGACGGAACTCAAATACATCGTGGCGGTGGCGCGTGAGCGGCACTTTGGCAAGGCCGCCGAGGCCTGTTATGTTTCACAGCCCACTTTGTCGGTGGCGGTGAAAAAGCTTGAAGAAGAGCTGGACGTGAAACTCTTTGAGCGCAGTGCCAACGAAGTCAGTGTTACCGCGTTGGGCGAAGACATCGTGCGCCAGGCGCAAAGCGTGTTGGAGCAGGCTGCCGCCATCAAGGAAATTGCCAAACGCGGCAAGGACCCATTGGGTGGTGCGCTCACGCTGGGCATCATTTACACCATCGGGCCGTATTTGCTGCCCGATCTGGTGCGACAAATGATTGCCCGTACCCCCCAAATGCCCTTGATGCTGCAGGAGAATTTCACCGTGAAGTTGCTGGAGATGCTGCGCACGGGTGAGATTGACTGCGCCATTCTGGCGGAACCTTTTCCGGATGCTGGCTTGGCCGTTGCGCCTTTGTACGACGAACCGTTCATGGCCGCACTGCCGTTTCATCACCCTCTGGCATACAAAACGCAGATCACCAGTGATGAGCTCAAAAGCGAGAACATGCTGTTACTTGGAAGTGGCCACTGCTTTCGCGACCATGTGCTGGAGGTTTGCCCGGAATTTGCCCGTTTTTCCAGCAACGCCGAAGGTATTCGCAAAAGTTTTGAGGGCTCGTCGCTGGAAACCATCAAGCACATGGTGGCGGCGGGTATGGGCGTGACGCTGGTGCCACGTTTGAGCGTGCCCAAAGAGGCGTTCGGTGCCAAACGCAGGCGCGACGAAGATCCCTATGTGAAATACCTGCCGATTGTTGATAAAGATGGCGGAGCACCGCCCACACGTCGCGTGGTGCTGGCCTGGCGGCGAAGCTTCACTCGTTATGAAGCCATTGCGGCGCTGCGCAATGCCATTTACGCGTGTGAATTGCCGGGTGTGACGCGTTTGTCATAGAGGTAAAAGAGATTGGCTGATATGAATTTGCAAAAGAAACTGGCTTTGTACCTGGCCCTGATTCGGTGGGACCGTCCTGCCGGCTGGCTGTTGTTGCTGTGGCCGACGCTGGGAGCGTTGTGGGTGGCTTCCGATGGTTTCCCGGGGTGGCATTTGCTCAGTGTGTTTGTGATTGGGACGATTCTGATGCGCAGCGCAGGTTGTTGCATCAACGACGTGGCGGACCGTGAATTTGACAAACATGTCAAGCGCACGGCCCAGCGGCCGGTGACCACCGGCGCGTTGTCGGTCAAAGAGGCGTTGGGTGTGGGTGCGGTGCTGGCGCTGCTGGCTTTTGCGTTGGTACTGACCACCAACGCCGTCACCATCGGCATGTCATTTGCGGCGTTGGCGGTGACTTTGGCTTACCCTTATGCCAAACGTTATGTGTCGATGCCGCAGGCAGTGTTAGGCGTGGCCTTTGGCATGGGCATTCCCATGGCGTTTGCCGCAGTCATCGGTGAGGTGCCACTTTTGGCGTGGGTGCTGTTTCTGGGCAACCTGTGCTGGGTACTGGCCTACGACACAGAATATGCCATGGTGGACCGGGACGACGATTTGCGGCTCGGCATCAAAACCTCCGCCATCACGTTGGGAAAACTGGATGTCCCTGCGGTCATGCTGTTCTATCTTTTATATTTAATAATTTGGCTATTGGCCCTTGTGAATAAAGGAATGCAAGCTACGTTTGTTATAGCAATTGGTGTGGCTATTGGCCAGGTGATCTGGCACTATGGCCTGATCAAAACGCGCACCCGTGAAGGTTGCTTCAAGGCTTTTCGGCTGAACCACTGGCTGGGTTGTACGGTGTTTGTCGGCGTCGCGCTGAGCTACGCTGTACGTTAAAAAGCCACCGTTTCGGGTGGCTTACGGGGCATCTGGCGGCGCGGTGGCCGCTCACATGACGTTGTGAGTTTTAACTTTTTTCAGTTTGGACTTGCCAGCCTTGGCCTTTTTGGCGTGATGGCTCTTTTTTGTCTTCTTTGTTTTGCCAGAAGCCTTGGCCTTTGCTCTGGATTTGACTTTGGCGACTGGTTTTGCGTGGGCCTTTTTCTTTTGAAGTTTGGGCGCAGCAGCGGCTGGACTGTCAAATTGAGGGGTGGTTTGCGCGTTTGTTTCGACGGTGAGGGTGCTCAGGGAAAACGCGAGCAACGCGGCACAGGCCAGGGAGATAACAGATTTTTTCATGGTGTGGGGTTAATAAATAGAAATCAGGAGAAAGGGGTCAAGCAGCGCCAAATTCATCACCCAGCTCTTTGGCGCGTTCGCGGGCGGCGTACAAGGCATCGATGAAAAGGGCGCGGATGTCGTTTTCTTCCATGCTCGAAATCGCTGCAAAAGTGGTGCCGCCTTTGGAGGTCACGCGTTGGCGAAGCACTTGGGGGGATTCATTGGACGACTGGGCCAGGGCGCTGGCTCCGCTGAAGGTGGCCACGGCCAACTGGTGCGCCTGCTCGCGGCTTAAGCCCATTTCGGTACCTGCCATGGTCATGGCTTCCATGAAGTAAAACACGTAGGCTGGTCCGGAACCGGACAGCGCGGTGACCACGTCCAGCTGGTCCTCGGCGCTGAGCCAGAGCGATTGCCCGGTGCTGGCGAGGATTTGTTCAACCTTTGATTTGTCGGCTGCGGATACGCCCGCGCGGGCGAACAGGCCGCTGATGCCTTGGCCAATCAATGCAGGGGTGTTTGGCATGGCGCGCACCACGCGTTGGGTGCCCAGCCAGGTGGCAATGCTGTCGCTGCGGATGCCAGCAGCCACACTCAGGTGCAGCGCCTGGGCGGTGTGCGGTGCCACCGCCAGTGCGGCTTCCTTGAAAGCTTGCGGTTTGACGGCCCAGATGATCAGTGACGCATCAGCCAAAAACGCACCTGCTTGGGCCTGTGCGTTGATGTCAAACAGGGTTTGCAATTTGTCACGAGCTTCGGTCGACGGCTCTACGACAAGGATGTCTTGCGGGGCCTGGCCCTGTTTGATCAGGCCGCCAACAATGGCGCTGGCCATGTTGCCGCCACCGATGAATGCGATTTTGTTTGCCATGAAAAGCTGCGGCCGTTGGGCCACTTGAGCGTTGTAAAGGCCCAGAGTCTAATCAAAAACTATGACCGTAGAACTTCAGGTGACAGGTAACACGGTCTGTTTCACCGCATGCTCCCATCGTGCCATCCGTTCCAGCGCTTGCGAGGGGGGCATGGTCGGCTCAAACCGCCGCTCAACTTGCCACAATTGAGCCAGCTCATGGGGGCCACCGTAAACACCGGTGCAAAGACCTGCCAGATAAGCCGCTCCAAGCGCAGTGGTTTCAGTCACAGCAGGGCGAAGCACAGGGATACCGAGCAAGTCCGACTGGAACTGCATCAGCAAATTGTTCACGCAGGCACCGCCGTCCACCCGCAACTCGGCCATTGCTTGGCCACCAGCGGCCAACACATCCCGGCTCATGGCTTGCAGCAGCGCCGCGCTCTGGAATGCGATGCTTTCAAGCGAGGCGCGCGCAATGTGCGCCACGGTGCTGCCCCGACTGAGACCAAGAATGGAGCCGCGTGCGTCCGGTTTCCAATAAGGCGCACCCAAGCCAGTGAAGGCGGGGACAACCATCAGGCCACCGGTATCGGGAACGCTTTCAGCCAGTGCCTGTACCTCGGAACTGTTTGAAATGGCATGCAGACCGTCACGCAACCACTGCACCACGGCACCGCCTACAAACACGCTGCCTTCCATGGCAAATTCAGGCTGGGCAGTGGTTTGTGCCGCACTGGTGGTGATCAACCCGTTGGTGGAGGCTTGAAAGGTGTGGCCAGTGTGCATCAGCATGAAACAACCCGTGCCGTAGGTGTTTTTCACCATGCCGGGCTTGAAACACGCTTGGCCAAACAACGCACTCTGCTGGTCACCGGCCACACCGCCAATGGGTATTGCCGCGCCCAGCAGATCTGCATTGACTTCGCCAAATAACGAACTCGAAGGCTGAACCTTGGGCAACAGGCTGGCCGGAATGTCCAGTGCTTGCAGAAGTTCCGTATCCCACTGGTTGGTGTGGACGTTGAAAAGCATGGTCCGCGAGGCGTTGCTGACATCGGTGGCGTGCACCGCGCCGTGGGTGAGCTGCCAGATCAGCCAGCTGTCAATGGTGCCAAAGGCCAGGTCACCATCGGCTGCTTGCTGGCGCGCACCCGGGACATGCTCCAGTATCCACCGGAGTTTGGTGCCTGAAAAATAGGCATCTACCAGTAATCCGGTTTTGGCACGAACAGTTGTAGAAAGTCCACGTGCACGCAGTTCAACACAGTTTGGCTCGGTTCGCCGGTCCTGCCAGACGATGGCGTTGTGAATGGGTAAACCTGTTTTTCGGTTCCAAACCACCGTGGTTTCGCGTTGGTTGGTGATGCCCAGGGCGTGCACTTGCTTGGCGGTGATGCCTGCTTTGGCCAGCGCTTCTCGCGCCGTTGCCAGTTGGGCGCGCCAGATTTCCAGCGGGTCGTGTTCCACCTGGCCGGGTTGGGGGTAATGCTGGGTGAGTTCCTGTTGCGACTGCGCAACCACTTGGCCTTGCCTGTTGAAAACAATGCTGCGTGAGCTGGAGGTGCCCTGGTCCAGGGCGAGCAAATAAGTCATGGATCATCCTGAAGTGGCGAATAATCAGGTGGTCTGTCAACTTGTCGGATCACCTGTGACCACTTTAACCCAACCCATAGTTACCCATCGTCCTGAATTGATGGCCCGCCTGGGGCAGCCGTGCACCTACGATTTGTGTATTGTGGGTGGTGGGGCCACAGGTCTGGGCATCGCATTGGATGCGGCGGCCCGCGGGCTGCGAGTGGTGTTGGTGGAAGCGTATGACTTTGCCAAAGGCACGTCCTCTCGTTCCACCAAGCTGGTGCACGGCGGCGTCCGGTATTTGGCGCAGGGCAACATTTCGTTGGTCCGCGAAGCCCTGCACGAGCGCACGCTGCTGCTTCACAATGCGCCGCATTTGGCGCAACCCTTGCCGTTTGTCATGCCCGCCTACAAGTGGTGGGAAGCACCGTTCTACGGGGCAGGCCTCAAGATGTACGACGCGCTGGCTGGAAGCGCGGGCCTGGGGACGACCGAATTTCTTAGCCGCCGCGAAACCCTTGCTGAATTGCCGATGGTCAAGCCAGATGGCCTCAAGGGTGGTGTGAAGTATTGGGATGGGCAGTTCAATGATGCGCGTTTGGCCCTGGCGTTGTCCAGAACTGCTGCACTTCATGGCGCATTACTGGTGAACTATTGTCGTGTGGATAGTTTGATTCATGAAATGGGTCGTGTGGCCGGCGTGAATTGTGTGGATCAAGTCAATGGTCAGCGGTATGTCGTGAACGCTCATTGTGTGGTCAATGCAACCGGTGTGTGGGTCGATGAATTGCGCGCCATGGATGATCGTGAGGATCCGGTTGCAGGGACATCCGAATCGATACCGATGGTCGCGCCAAGCCAAGGAGTTCATATGGTCGTGGATCGTGAGTTCCTGGGCGGAAGTGCGGCGCTGATGGTTCCCAAGACTGCGGATGGGCGGGTGCTATTTGCCGTGCCTTGGTTAGGTAAGGTGATCCTGGGTACGACAGACACGCCGCGGCATGACCTCGCCATTGAACCTACAGCTTTTGAGGAAGAGATCAACTTCATTTTGGGTGAGTCTGGCCGCTATTTAAGCCGTGCTCCATCGCGCGAAGATGTCAAAAGCATATGGGTAGGCCTGAGACCGTTGGTGAAGCCGCCAAGTACCGAGGGAGAGAATACCAAGGGTTTGAGCCGTGAGCACACCATTGTGGTCAGTCGAAGTGGCCTGGTAACGGTGACAGGGGGCAAGTGGACGACCTACCGAGCCATGGCGGAAGACGTGATCAAGGTGTGTGCCAGGAAAACACTCATCAAGTCCACCCAAATGGGGCTGACAAAACATCTTCAATTGGTGGGAGCGGGAATCGGTATCGTGACGCCCATTCACAAAGCTGAAGGATGGCATCTATATGGCAGCGAGCAAGCTTTTGTCCAGGGTTTGCCTGGTGCGAATCGTTGGTTGGCAGATGGGCTGTCGGAAGGCATGGTGCGTTTTGCTGCACGTTACGAATATGCAATGAGGGTGGAGGACGTCCTTGCTCGCAGGTCGAGGTTGTTGTTTCTGGATGCGCGCAAGGCGCAACAACTGGCGGGGGATGTCGCTGCAATACTCAGGAGCGAAACGGGAGAAACTGCGGCGCAACCAGCGTTTGAAACGCTTTGCGAGCAATATTTACTTAAAAATCTACAAAAGAGTTGAATGGCGGCAGTTTTCCGTGCATAATACAAGGCTTCGCGTTAAAAACGAAGTGTCTGCCCAAAGCTAACGACATGAGTGGTTCATGTTGCGTGTAACGGGCCCAAGACTGACTGAAATCAAGGTTTGCGTTGTGCAGGCTGCAATTTTGGTGCAAGTTGGGAATTAAATAAATGATCCAAACCGAATCTCGACTCGAAGTCGCCGACAACACCGGTGCCAAGTCCGTTCTGTGCATCAAGGTGCTGGGCGGATCGAGGCGTCGCTACGCCAGCGTAGGCGACATTATTAAAGTGAGCATTAAAGAAGCTGCACCGCGTGGCCGCGTCAAAAAAGGCGATGTCTACAGTGCGGTGGTTGTTCGTACTGCCAAGGGTATTCGTCGTAGCGACGGTTCTTTGGTGAAGTTTGATGGCAATGCAGCAGTGCTGTTGAATGCCAAGCTCGAGCCTATTGGCACACGCATTTTTGGACCGGTGACGCGCGAGTTGCGCACTGAAAAGTTCATGAAGATCGTGTCATTGGCACCTGAAGTTTTGTAAGGACATCACATGAACAAGATTCGCAAAGGCGATGATGTGATCGTGCTCACTGGGCGCGACAAAGGTAAGCGTGGCAAAGTCACGTTGCGTAAGGATGACTCCCATCTGGTGGTTGAGGGTGTGAATGTTGTTAAAAAACATGCCAAGCCGAATCCAATGAAGGGTGAGGCGGGTGGTATTGTTGAAAAAACAATGGCTATCCATCAGTCCAACGTGGCGATTTTTAATGCTGCGTCGGGTAAAGCTGATCGCGTAGGTATCAAGTTGCAGGCTGATGGCAAGCGCGTTCGCGTTTACAAGTCAAGCGGCGAAGAAATCAAGGTGGCATAAACATGGCTCGTTTGCAACAAATTTACCGTGAAAAGCTGGCGCCTGAATTGATGGCCAAATTTGGCTACAAGTCTCCGATGGAAGTGCCTCGCTTGACAAAAATTACGCTGAACATGGGTGTCAGTGAAGCTGTTGCTGATAAAAAGGTAATGGATCATGCTGTTGGTGATATGACCAAAATCGCAGGTCAGAAACCGGTGGTGACCATGTCCAAGAAGGCTATTGCTGGATTCAAGATCCGCGAAAATCAAGCCATTGGTTGCATGGTGACGCTACGCGGCGCGCAGATGTATGAATTTTTGGATCGCTTTGTCACGGTGGCTTTGCCTCGTGTGCGTGACTTCCGTGGTATCTCTGGTCGTTCGTTTGACGGCCGTGGAAACTACAACATTGGTGTCAAAGAGCAAATCATTTTCCCTGAAATTGAGTACGACAAGGTTGATGCTTTGCGTGGCCTCAATATCAGCATCACGACAACGGCCAAGACTGATGATGAGTGCAAGGCGCTCCTCGCTGGTTTCCGTTTCCCCTTCAAGAACTGAGGTGATCTGTGGCTAAGATGGCTTTAATCGAGCGCGAGCTCAAAAGAGACAAACTGGTTGCCAAGTACGCAAAGAAACATGCGGAATTGAAGGCGATTGCAAACGATGCCAAGCGCAGCGACGAAGAGCGTGCCGCGGCACGGTTGGGTTTGCAGATGTTGCCTCGTAATGCGAACCCTACGCGTCAGCGTAATCGTTGTGCGATAACTGGTCGTCCACGTGGCACCTTTGCGCAGTTCGGTCTGGCGCGGGCAAAAATTCGTGAAATGGCATTTGCCGGTGAAATACCTGGCATTGTCAAGGCAAGCTGGTAAGCGGCAGGAGATAAATATATGAGCATGAGTGATCCAATCGCCGACCTGCTGACGCGTATTCGAAATGCGCAGATGGTAGCTAAAACCTCGGTCCATGTCCCTTCGTCGAAGGTGAAGGTCGCAATTACCCAAGTCCTAAAGGACGAAGGTTACATTGACGATTTCAAAGTGACGACCGTGGACGGCAAATCCGAGTTGGAAATTGCCTTGAAATACTACGCCGGTCGTCCGGTGATTGAACGCATTGAGCGTGTCAGTCGCCCTGGTCTGCGTGTTTACCGTGGTAGCGAAGCTATTCCGCAGGTTCAAAATGGCTTGGGTGTGGCTATTGTCACTACCCCCAAGGGTGTCATGACAGATCGCAAAGCGCGTGCCTCCGGTGTCGGTGGTGAAGTGCTCTGCTACGTCGCCTAACGCGTGGCATTGAGGAGAAATAACAGATGTCCCGTATAGCAAAAATGCCCGTCTCCATTCCTGCTGGAGTGGATGTGACGATAAGTGACCAGAGTTTGAGTGTCAAAGGGTCTGGTGGTTTGTTGACTTTGTCCGTCAATGCGTTGGTTAATATGACCTCTGCAGATGGAAAGATCAGTTTCAATGCTGCCAATGAGTCTCGTGAAGCTGATGCGATGGCTGGTACCTTTCGACAGTTGGTCAATAACATGGTCGTTGGTGTGACCAAGGGCTTTGAGAAAAAATTGACACTGATCGGCGTGGGTTATAAAGCGCAAGCTCAAGGTGCCAAGTTGAATTTGACAGTTGGCTACTCTCATCCCGTCAATATTGACATGCCTGAAGGTATTGCGGTGGCAACGCCCACACCTACTGAGATTGTGCTCAAGGGCGCTGATCGTCAACGGGTTGGTCAAGTTGCAGCTGAAATTCGTGCAGTTCGTCCGCCAGAGCCCTACAAAGGCAAGGGCATTCGTTACGCAGACGAAAAAGTTGCAATCAAAGAAACCAAGAAGAAATAAGGATCTGCATTATGTTGAGCAAAAAAGAGCAGCGTCTTCGCAGAGCCCGTCAAACTCGTATCCGTATCGCCAATCAAGGCGTGGCACGGTTGACGGTGAATCGTACCAACTTGCATATTTATGCCAGCGTTATTTCTGGCGATGGTTCCAAGGTGTTGGCAACTGCGTCTACTGCTGAAGCGGAAGTTCGCCAGGCACTGGGTGGTGCTGGCAAGGGAGGCAATGTATCAGCCGCTCAAGTGATCGGTAAGCGTGTGGCAGAAAAGGCCAAAGCTGCTGGCGTTGATAAGGTGGCGTTTGACCGTGCCGGATTTGCGTACCATGGTCGCGTTAAGGCGCTGGCTGATGCGGCACGTGAAGCTGGCTTGCAGTTCTAAGCAGATTGGAAATTAAGATGGCTAAAGTACAAGCGAAAATGCAAGGTAAGGCAGACGGTCCTGAGGATGGTTTGCGCGAAAAAATGATCGCGATCAATCGGGTCACCAAAGTGGTGAAGGGTGGTCGTATTCTTGGATTTGCAGCCTTGACCGTGGTCGGTGATGGCGATGGCACAGTTGGTATGGGCAAGGGTAAATCCAAAGAGGTTCCTGCTGCCGTGCAAAAGGCAATGGAAGAAGCTCGTCGGAACATGTCCAAGTATTCTCTGAAGAATGGGTCTATCCATCACCGGGTTTTTGGACAGCACGGCGCTGCCTCAGTCATGATGGCTCCGGCTCCCAAGGGTACCGGCATCATTGCCGGTGGCCCAATGCGGGCTGTTTTTGAAGTGTTGGGCATCACCGACATCGTCGCAAAGAGCCACGGTTCGTCAAACCCCTACAACATGGTGCGCGCGACTTTGGATGCCTTGTCGCATGCAACGACGCCTTCGATTGTGGCTGCCAAACGTGGCAAGTCGATTGAAGAGCTGTTTGCTTAATTGGAGTTCGGAAAATGACAACGCAAAAGAAAGTCACTGTGAAGCTGGTGCGTAGCCCGATCGGGTGTGCTGAGTCTCATCGTGCAACTGTTCGTGGTTTGGGTTTGCGCAAAATGCATAGCACAAGCGAATTGGTTGATACGCCAGAGGTGCGTGGCATGATCAATAAGATCAGCTACTTGGTTAAAGTGCTTTAAAGGGTAAATGATGGAACTCAATAGCATCAAGCCGGCTGACGGCGCAAAACATTACAAACGACGTGTCGGGCGTGGCATCGGTTCTGGCTTGGGTAAAACTGCCGGTCGCGGTCACAAAGGGCAAAAATCACGTGCTGGTGGGTATCACAAAGTTGGTTTTGAAGGCGGTCAGATGCCTATGCAACGCCGTTTGCCCAAACGTGGTTTCAAGTCGGCTCAATTGAAGTTCAATGCCGAAGTGACATTGAGCGCACTAAATACACTTGATGTGTTGGACATTGATGTTTTGGTGCTGAAGCAGGCTGGTCTGGTTGGTGAATTGGCTAAAGTGGTCAAAATCATAAAGACTGGTGAAGTTACCAAAGCGTTCAAGTTGAATGGTGTAGGTGCTACAGCCGCTGCCAAGGTTGCCCTTTTGGCAGCCGGTGGTAGCGTTGCGTAATTTTTGTATTTGGGGCGCGTAACAGTGGCAACATCTAGTTCAGCATCATCAGGTAAGACTGATAAGTACGGTGATTTGCGTCGTCGTCTTGTTTTCTTGTTGTTGGCGCTCGTGGTCTATCGTGTTGGAGCACATATTCCGGTTCCAGGCATAGATGCAAATCAGTTGCAACAGTTCTTCAAAGGTCAACAAGGGGGCATTCTAGGAATGTTCAACATGTTCTCCGGCGGTGCGCTTTCGCGATTTACCATTTTTGCATTGGGAATCATGCCGTATATTTCGGCATCGATCATCATGCAGTTGCTGGGTTATGTTTTACCGTCCTTCGAGCAGCTCAAAAAAGAAGGTGAAGCTGGTCGCCGCAAAATTACCCAATACACCCGTTACGGAACACTGGGTTTGGCGCTTTTTCAATCGCTTGGGATTGCTGTCGCACTTGAAAGTTCAGCCGGATTGGTAATAGCACCTGGCTTCGGGTTTCGCATGACTGCGGTGGTGACGCTGACTGCTGGTACATTGTTTTTAATGTGGTTGGGTGAGCAAATCACGGAGCGTGGCTTGGGTAACGGAATATCAATTTTGATATTTGCGGGTATTGCAGCAGGCCTTCCTAATGCAATCGGTGGTCTGCTTGAATTGGTTCGCACCGGTGCGATGAGTATCATCGTTTCGTTATTCATCATGATATTGGTGGCATTGGTGACCTATTTTGTGGTCTTTGTAGAACGTGGACAGCGAAAAATATTGGTGAACTATGCGCGGCGCCAGGTTGGTAATAAGGTTTACGGTGGTCAGTCATCCCATCTTCCATTAAAGTTAAATATGGCTGGTGTGATCCCTCCGATTTTTGCGTCATCTATTATTTTGTTACCTGCGACGGTCGTTGGTTGGTTTAGTGCGGGTGATTCAATGCGCTGGCTCAAGGATATTGCTGGGTCATTGACACCGGGGCAGCCAATCTATGTCATGCTTTATGCTGCAGCTATCGTGTTTTTCTGTTTCTTCTACACGGCTCTGGTTTTTAACAGCCGTGAAACAGCAGATAATTTGAAAAAGAGCGGTGCTTTTGTGCCTGGTATCCGGCCTGGCGAAAATACAGCGAAATACATTGATAAGATTTTGTTGCGACTGACATTTATCGGTGCGATATATATTACCTTGGTATGTTTGTTGCCTGAATTTCTGATTTTGAAGTACAACGTTCCGTTTTACTTTGGTGGTACGTCGCTGTTGATTATTGTTGTGGTAACCATGGATTTCATGGCACAAGTTCAGAATTATCTGATGTCGCAGCAATATGAATCTTTGCTAAAAAAAGCTAACTTTAAGGCCACTTGAGGTTACGAATGGCAAAAGATGATGTGATTCAAATGCAAGGTGAGATTGTTGAAAATCTTCCTAATGCGACATTCAGGGTAAAGCTTGAAAACGGCCATGTGGTTTTGGGGCATATTTCCGGGAAAATGCGTATGCATTACATTCGGATCTTGCCGGGCGACAAGGTTACTGTTGAATTGACGCCCTACGACTTAAGTCGTGCACGAATCGTGTTCAGGGCAAAGTAGTTTTTAAAGAATTGTTTAGGAGAAAACAATGAAAGTTTCTGCTTCGGTGAAAAAGATTTGCCGTAATTGCAAAGTTATTCGACGCAAGGGTATTGTGCGTGTGATCTGTACAGATCCGCGTCACAAACAGCGTCAGGGTTAAGCGCAAGAGTTATAGAGGACTAAAATGGCACGTATCGCTGGTATTAATATCCCCCCGCAGAAGCACACTGAAATTGGCCTGATGGCGATTTTTGGTGTTGGACGTAGTCGCGCTCGCAAGATTTGTGAATCATGTGGCATCGAGTATTCCAAGAAAATCAAAGACCTTTCTGATAGAT
>CAIOAQ010000374.1 GCA_903856025.1 uncultured beta proteobacterium | reverse complement strand
GTGACTTACCTTGAAACCCGAAGCGCTATGAAAGTGTTGGCGCACATCCATGAGCATGCGCCGCAAGTTCCGGTCGTGGTGCGCACACAAGATGACCACGACTTGGAGGCCTTGCAAGGCGCTGGTGCAACCGAAGTGGTTCCTGAAGCCATTGAGGGCTCACTGATGCTCGCCAGCCACGCGTTGGCCCTGGTGGGGGTGCCTATGCGCAGGGTGATTCGCATCGTGCAAGAGCAGCGTGACGCGCGGTACAAATTATTGCGCGGCTTTTTCCGCGGTGCCGATGATGGGTCAGTCGACGAATTGCAACAGGAACGCCTGAGCTCCTTGACGCTTACACCTACCGCACGAGCCATCGGGCATACGGTTGGCGAGTTGCTTTTTCCTTCGCTGGAGGTGCGATTGGTCAGTCTGCGGCGAAGTTCCGGGCAGGCAGTGACCCTGTCTGATGACCTGAAACTGATGGTGGGTGATGTGCTGGTGATATCCGGTCATGCCGACAAACTGGAGCACGCTGAACTTTGTTTGCTCAAAGGTCCGTTTTGACGCCTCCCCATCTTGCCCCAAGGCACAATCCATATTGTTGAAAATTTAGAAATCGTTATGCAAAACCTCAGCGTCAGCCAGTACCTTCGCAACCACATCCGGACCGTGATGGACTGGCCGGCACCGGGGGTTCAGTTTCGCGACATCACTCCTTTGCTGCAAGATGCCAAAGTGTTCAGGGTGTTGATAGATGCGTTTGTACATCGCTACATGGCCCCGGACCTTCGTCCTAATGTGGTCGCCGGGTTGGATGCCCGCGGCTTTATTCTTGGATCGGTGGTGGCCTATGAGTTGGGTGTGGGGTTTGTGCCGATCCGCAAAAAAGGCAAATTGCCCTTCACCACGGTTGAAGAAACCTACGAGCTGGAATACGGCAGTGCCACGGTACAGTTGCACACCGATGCCGTAAAGGCGGGTGACCGTGTGCTGCTGATTGACGATTTAATTGCCACCGGCGGGACCATGATGGCGGGCAAGAAACTGCTTGAAAAGCTGGGGGCGCAGGTGATGGAAGGCGCAGCCATTGTCGATTTACCCGAGCTGGGTGGCTCAGACAAAATCCGCGCCAGCGGCCTGCCTTTGTTTACTCTGGTGGACTTTAGCGGCCACTGAGGCCGCGCAGTTCTACAACAGCTCGCCGAATTGGGTACGACTCAACGGAGAAACACCTTCATCGGATGTATCCAGGATTTGAGTGTCTTCAAAACCCGTCATCACATGGCGCGGCCCGGAAGTTTGAACTTGGCCCGGTGTTTTTGCAACTGGCGTACTGGGAATCGCCCCAATGGCCTTTTTGAAAGCCAACACCTCAGCCTGATCTATGGGGTCAAACGCAGGCTTCTGAACCGACCTCGTTGCTGGTAGAGGGGGGGGTACCGGTACTGCAGGCTTCTGGGGCTGGGTAACCGCCGCAACGGACACGCCAGGATACACCGGCACATTGAATGCGGGCGTATCCGAAGTTTGTACTGATACAGGCGCTGGCACAGGTACAGGGGAAGGCAACTGTGTCGTCGGCGCAGCAATCAGCGATTCCGTGCCACGCCAATACACCGACTTCACATAAATACCATGCTGTTGGGCGGCATGGGCAATGATCAGCTGTTCGATGGCGGCAAACCGGTCTGGCGAAACCGCACCGGCATCCATTAAATCGATCATGATCAAAAATTGTCGGCCATGGGTATCCAGCGACAACACTTTGAATTTGTACCGTGACGCAAGTACCTCACTGCGCAGCATGGCCTCACGCACCACCGAATAGAGGCGCTCTCGGCGCTCCTGACGCCTTGACTTCAGGTCCGTGTCCGTCAAAGGGGGGCGACCCAAAGGCATCTGGTGACGAGCGTCCTGTCCCACCGCAGCAGATGTCGCCAGAGAATTCGACGACTTTGATCGTGGCTTCAACCAATCTAAAAGGGACATTCGCTACCCTCCGGTCAAATCGGCAATACAACTATTTGCCGATGCAAAAGCTGGAGAATATCACTCCAAGCAGGTCATCAGAAGAAAATTCTCCGGTGATCTGATTCAAGGTGTTCTGCGCCAGACGTAATTCTTCAGCCATCAGATCAAGCGCCTGGCTGGGTGACACCAGGTGAATCTGGGCAAGTTCGAGGTGCGCGTGAACCTGTTGTAATGCCTGCACATGGCGTGCGCGGGCCATGAAAATCCCTTCTGTGACCGGCTGCCAGCCGGCAACCTGCAGCAGGCGCTGACGCAAGGCATCCAATCCGAAACCGGTTTTTGCCGACAGTGCCAGACCTCCAGAGGTCATCGGTGCAACCGCGGCGTCAGCCTTGTTCCATAGATCGATGATCGGCACTCTTTGTGGTAGTTTTTGGCACATAGCCCTCGCAATCACTGCGTCATCCGCTATGTATTCAGGAGCATTTTGGCGCGTCAGATCGTGCAAAAACAATATGGCGTCGGCCTGTGCGATGGCATCCCAGGCCAGGGCGATGCCGATTTTTTCAATCTCATCGCCACTTTCACGCAGTCCAGCGGTGTCGATCACATGAACCGGCACACCTTCAATTTGGATCGTCTGCTGAACTTTGTCGCGCGTTGTACCAGGCACCGGTGTGACAATGGCCAACTCCGCACCCGCCAGCGCATTGAGCAGCGACGACTTGCCGGCATTGGGCTGGCCAGCGATCACCACTTTGATGCCTTCACGCAACAGTGCACCCTGCCTGGCCCGCCCCATCACCTCGGCGACACAGGACAACAGCCGGGTTAATTGCCCCTCTGCGTCGGCTTTCTGTAAAAAATCGATCTCTTCTTCAGGAAAATCGAGTGTGGCTTCGACCAACATCCGCAGATGAATCAACGCATCACGCAAGCGGTGAATTTCCTGCGAAAACGCGCCCGACAAAGACCGCGTCGCACTGCGCGCCGCCGCAGAGGTGGAGGCATCAATCAAATCGGCTATCGCCTCGGCCTGCGCCAGATCGATTTTGTCGTTGATAAACGCACGCTCGGTAAATTCACCGGGCAAGGCCACACGCAGATGCGACAAAAGGGGCGCCCCATTGACGTTGGGCTGAGCAGCCACCTCCAAACAGCGCGCCAGCAACAACTGCAACACCACCGGTCCGCCGTGGGCCTGCAGCTCCAGCACATCTTCACCGGTGAAGGAGTGCGGCGCTGGGAAATAGATTGCCAATCCCTGGTCAATGGCCAGGCCATCGGCATCAAGAAACGGGGTGTAGGTGGCCTCGCGGGGTCTCAAAGTGCGCGCGCACAAGGCCTGACACATGGCAGACAACGAGCGCCCACTAAGCCGCACAATGCCCACCGCGCCACGGCCCGGCGCGGTGGCAATCGCCACAATCGGATCCTGATGACGCGGCAAACTCACGTCAGCCCAGCCCCGACGCCTTCAAAATTTCGGAAAATGAAACTTGGGCGGCACACCCATGCGGGTGTTGATGACCCACTGCTGGGCAATCGACAGCACGTTGTTGGTGATCCAGTACAACACCAAACCAGAGGGGAAGAAGAAAAACATCACACTGAATGCAAGCGGCATGAACCACATCATCTTGGCTTGCATGGGGTCAGGCGGTGCAGGATTGAGCGAAGTCTGCAGCACGGTCGTCAAGGTCATAATGATCGGCAAGATGTAAAACGGGTCGGGGCTGGAAAGGTCGTGAATCCAGCCCATCCAGGGCGTATTGCGCATTTCAACCGTCGAAAGCAGCACCCAGTACAGTGCAATGAACACCGGAATCTGGATCATGATTGGGAAGCAGCCGCCCATCGGGTTGACTTTTTCTTCACGGTAGATGCGCATCATCTCTTGCTGCATCTGCTGCGGGTTGTCTTTCAGGCGCTCACGCATTTCAGTGATACGTGGGTTCACAGCCTTCATCTTGGCCATGCTGGCATAGGCCTTGGCATTGAGCCAGTAAAACGCCAACTTGAGCAACAAGACCAGCGACATGATCGCCCAGCCCCAATTGCCAATCAAGCCATGCAGCTTGTCGAGCAACCAGTACAAAGGCTTGGCCAAAATGGTCAGCCAGCCATAGTCTTTGACCAGTTCCAGACCCGGTGTCAGGCTTTCAAGCAGTTTTTCTTCCTGGGGGCCAACGAACAAGCGCGCCTCCACGGTTTGACGAGCGCCGGGCGCAATGGACTGCAGCGGAGTGATCATGCCCACGGCGAAAGTAGCCATACCGTGGGTGCCGTCGCTGGCATCCATCTTGCGCATGAAGAGATCGCGCTGGATGCCATCGCCCAGCAGCCAGGCACTGGCAAAGTAATGCTGCACCATGGCCACATAGCCGTTGGTGGCGGTTTTTTCAATGTCAACCTTGCCTTTTTCAATATTGGCGAATTCGACTTTTTGGTATTTTTTGGCATCGGTGTAAACCGCCGGGCCGGTGAAGGTCGAGTAAAACGACGATTCGCCCACCGGTTTGTTGCCGTCACGCACCAGTTGCAGATAGAGCTGAGGCGCAACCGCTGCCGCACCGGTGTTGATCACTTCATGCTTGACGGAAACTGCATAACTGCCTCGCGTCAGCGTGTAGGTTTTTGCCAGTTTGATACCGCCCACCTCAGGCGACTCAAAGCGCAGCTCCAGGCTTTGGCTGCCTTCGGCCAGCGTGCGCTCACCCGGCATCAAGGTCATGACCGTCTTGTGAGTGGGCAAAGCCGCACCCCCTGCAGCAGAAATCAAACCAGTTTGCGCGACATACACCCGGTTTTGGCTATCGTCGAGCAACACCACATCGCGGCTTTTGTCTGCCTTGTCGGCGTGTTTGAGCAACTCGACCTGCACCAAGGAACCACCCTCAGTGTCAAAAGTGAGTTTGAACACATCGGTTTGTGCAACCACTTTCTCACGCACCACTGCAGGCAAACCAGATGTTGACGAATTTTGTGGTGTAGCCCCCGTAATACGGGCTTGGGTAGCTACGTTAGCAGTAGCAGTTGGCACGCCATCTGCTGTGCTGGCAGCACCCAGAGGTTTGTGAGCCTGTGCAGTTTGAACTGCGCCCGGGAAAAAAGTGGGCTTGTTCCCGTTGTAAACCTGCCATTGATCCCACAGCATGACCAGGGAAAAGCCAAAAATCACCCACAGAATGGTGCGCCGAATATCGTTCATGAGGACTTCTTTTGAGTGGAAGAGAAAATCAACCGGGAAAACACGCCAGGTTTGCTGGAACCAGTGCTGTCGGGCACCGGATCAAGCCCACCAAGGCACCAGGGGTGACAACGCCCAAGCCTAGTCAAGGTCAGATAACTGCCTTTGGCAGCACCAAAACGATCCAACGCCTGCAGTGCATACATCGAGCAGGTGGGTTCAAACCGGCAAGACGAGCCAAGCCAAGGGCTCAGCACCATGCGGTACACCTTGACCACCCCAATCAGCAAGCGCTTCATCACACCGAACCAAGCCTTGTTGCTTGGTTAAACAATTGCTGCAACTCAGCGCGCACCGCTGATTTGAATAGATCAGAGGTCGCACTGAGAAACCGCGTTTTGTCAAACCCGCAGCGCAGCCGAACCACGTGCGCTGCCGTCTGCAGCGCAGGCTCAAAGTCATGAGTCAGGGCAAAAATTTGGCGCTTGATGGTGTTACGAGTGACTGCGCGTTTGGCCCAGCGCTTGGGCACCATCGCACCGATCCAGACATCCGGCTGGCCAAACATCGGCTTTTGGGGCGGCTGAACCGCCTCATGATCAAGCGCCACACGATGCAGGGCAAAGTGTGGCGTGCGCGACAGGGTCGAACCCGCCATCACAGCTTGAAATTGGGAACGATTTTTAAGGTGTTGCAAAACAGCAAGCCTTCGCAGAACAGGTCAGCAACAGGCCCAGTGCCCACCGGCTGCTTAGACAGCCAGGCGTTTGCGACCTTTGGCGCGACGAGCGTTGATCACGGCACGGCCGCCACGGGTTTTCATGCGAACCAGAAAGCCGTGGGTACGGGCGCGACGGATCTTGGAGGGTTGGTAAGTGCGTTTCATTTTTGGAAATCCTCAGAGGGCTCATGGGCGATTTGCCCCGCCATGGCCAACTCGCCTGGGGTCAAATCGATGTTCAGTTTTCTCCTGAACAGTTCAGGGGAACCTTGGATTATCGCAAACTTTAACAACAACGCCAAATTTCACATGATATGGCCACAGCACGATCTCGTCCGGTGGTGAAATTTGGGGTTAACCCAGGGTGTGGATAAGTCTTTGATAAATTAGAATAAGCATCATAAAAATTAACAACTATCCACAAATCTAATTTCACAATGAACGAGGGACTTCCCCCCACCCCAGACGCCCCAGAGGCGCAATCCAACGCAGATTTGTGGCAAGCCTGTATTGACCAACTCGCACAGGAATTGCCAGAGCAGCAATTTCAAACCTGGATCAAACCGCTGTCAGCTCAAGTCGCTGAAGACCTTTCCAAAGTCACTATTTTTGTTGCCAATCGCTTCAAAATGGACTGGCTCAGGGCGCAATACAGCGCCCGTCTGGCCGGGTTGATGGAGAAAATGACCGGGCAGCCAATTCTCATTGAGTTAGCGCTTGCTCCTCGGGAAACCGTTATAAGAAGCCAGTTTGCTCAAAAGCCATCTTCTATTACAGACAGGGTAACCAGCGCAGACATCAACAACAATCCGTCGTCTGAACCACTCAAGAACAGGCTCAACACCGCGTTGACCTTTGACGCCTTGGTGGAGGGCAGCGCCAACCGCATGGCACGTGCGGCGGCCATGCATGTGGCAGGTATGCCGGGGCACTTGTACAACCCCTTGTTCATCTATGGCGGGGTCGGGTTGGGGAAAACCCACCTGATGCACGCCGTGGGCAACCAACTGATTGCAGACCGACCCAATTCAAAAGTTCTCTACATCCATGCAGAGCAGTTTGTAACTGATGTGGTTAAGGCGTATCAGCGCAAGGCTTTTGACGAATTCAAGGAACGCTACCACTCACTTGATTTGTTGTTGATTGACGACGTGCAATTCTTCGCCAACAAGGAACGCACGCAAGAAGAGTTCTTCAATGCCTTTGAAGCCTTGCTGGCCAAAAAATCACACATTGTGATGACCAGTGACACCTATCCCAAAGGCTTGACTGACATCCATGAACGTCTGGTGTCACGCTTTGATTCCGGTCTGACGGTGGCGATTGAGCCGCCAGAATTGGAAATGCGGGTGGCTATTTTGATCAACAAGGCACAGGTCGAGGGCATTGTGATGCCCGAAGAGGTGGCTTTTTTTGTCGCGAAAAACGTGCGCTCCAACGTGCGCGAACTCGAAGGCGCGCTGCGCAAAATCCTGGCCTATTCGCGTTTCAACCAAAAAGAGATCTCTATTTTGTTGGCTCGCGAAGCCCTGCGTGACTTGTTATCCATTCAAAATCGGCAAATCTCTGTAGAAAACATCCAAAAAACCGTGGCTGACTACTACAAGATCAAAATTGCCGACATGTATTCCAAAAAGCGTCCGGCCAGCATTGCCCGCCCACGCCAGATCGCCATGTACCTAGCCAAGGAGCTCACCCAGAAAAGCCTGCCAGAAATTGGTGAGTTGTTTGGCGGGCGCGACCACACCACGGTATTGCACGCGGTGCGAAAAATTGGTGCCGAGCGCCAGCAAATGACGGAACTTAACCAACAACTGCACGTGCTGGAACAAACCCTTAAAGGATGAAGCAAATCAATGGGAAAATGGCTCATTTACCCCGGCAACACTTTGCTATTCCTGTTCACGCACAAAGATTAACGACCAAGAGGATGACATGATTGTTCTGAAAGCCCCCCAAGACCAGGTGCTGTCCGTGCTGCAAGCGGTTGCAGGCATTGTGGAGCGCCGGCACACCTTGCCAATTTTGGCCAACGTGCTGATTCGCAAAACTGGCAGCTCTGTGCAGCTCACCACCAGCGACCTTGAAATTCAAATCCGAACCACCGCAGACCTGGGTGGTGACGCACAAGATTTCACCACCACGGTCGGCGCACGCAAACTCATCGATATTTTGCGCACCATGCCAGCTGACCAGACGGTCTCACTCGAATCCAGCGCTGCCAAGCTGATTTTGAAAGGCGGCAAGAGCAAATTCACTTTGCAATCCATGCCGGCCGAAGACTTTCCGCTCGTCCAGGAAGCTGCCAACTTTGGACCCGTGTTTTCGGTGCCACAAAAGACCCTCAAAGCACTCTTAAGCCAGGTGTCGTTTGCCATGGCCGTACATGACATTCGTTACTACCTCAACGGCATCCTGTTCGTGGCCGAAGGCACACAGCTCAGCCTAGTGGCTACTGACGGCCACCGTTTGGCGTTCGCCTCTGCCACACTCGACGTCGAAGTACCCAAGCAAGAAGTGATCTTGCCGCGCAAGACGGTGCTGGAGCTGCAACGACTGCTTTCGGATGCCGAAGGTGCCATTGAAATGCAATTCGCCAACAACCAGGCGAAGTTCAGTTTTGGCGGCATGGAATTCGTCACCAAGCTGGTTGAAGGCAAATTCCCCGACTACAACCGCGTGATTCCGCGCAACCACACCAACAGCATCACCCTCGGCCGTGCTGCGCTGCTGTCCACCCTGCAGCGTACTGCCATTTTGACCAGCGACAAGTTCAAGGGTGTGCGCCTGAACATCGACCCAGGCACCCTGCGCGTGGCCGCCAACAATGCCGAGCAGGAAGAAGCCGTGGACGAACTGGACATCGACTACAGCGGTGACAGCATCGAGATCGGGTTCAACGTCACCTACCTGATCGACGCGCTGGCCAATATGAACCAGGACATGGTCAAGATCGAACTCTCTGACGGCAACAGCTCCGCGCTGCTGACCATTCCTGAAGACACCCAATTCAAATATGTGGTGATGCCCATGCGCATTTAGCGCCTGGCCAAACTGCTGATTCCTACCATTGCAAAGCTTTCCATGACCGAAGACAACAAGCCCGACACATCCACTGACAACACCGTTCACACGGGCGAGGGCACCGCTGACAGCTCCAACTTTCAGCCCACCATTGATGCCCATCAGGCAGGTGCCTCTGAAGCCTATGGCGAAGGCTCCATCCAGATTCTGGAAGGTCTGGAAGCCGTGCGCAAGCGCCCGGGGATGTACATCGGTGATACGTCAGATGGCACGGGCTTGCACCACCTGGTGTTTGAGGTCGTGGACAACTCGATTGACGAGTCCCTGGCAGGCCACTGTGACGACATTCTGGTCACCATCCACACCGACAACTCGGTGAGCGTGGTGGACAACGGCCGCGGCATCCCCACCGGGGTGAAGATGGACGACAAGCACGAGCCCAAGCGCAGTGCGTCTGAAATCGCCTTGACCGAACTGCATGCGGGCGGCAAGTTCAACCAGAACAGCTACAAAGTCTCAGGCGGTTTGCACGGCGTGGGCGTGAGTTGCGTCAACGCTTTGAGCAAAATGCTGCGCCTCACCGTGCGCCGTGACGGCAAGATGCACGTGCTGGAATTTAGCAAAGGTTTTGTGCAAAACCGCCTCACTGAAGTGGTGAATGGCGTGGAAGTGTCGCCCATGAGAATTACGGGTGACACCGAGCACCGTGGCACCGAAGTGCACTTTTTGCCCGACACCGACATCTTCAAGGAAAACAACGATTTCCACTACGACGTGCTGGCCAAGCGCCTGCGCGAGCTGAGCTTTTTGAACAATGGTGTGCGCATCCGCCTCAAAGATGAGCGCACCGGCAAAGAAGACGATTTTTCTGGCGCAGACGGTGTGCGTGGCTTTGTGACCTTCATCAACAAGGGCAAAACCATCCTCAACCCCAACATTTTCCATGCCTTGGGCGACCGCCAGAGCGACCAGAACACCAACATTGGCGTGGAAGTCGCCATGCAATGGAACAGCGGCTACAACGAGCAAGTGCTGTGCTTTACCAACAACATCCCGCAGCGTGACGGCGGCACCCACCTCACCGGCTTGCGCGCCGGTATGACCCGCGTCATCAACAAATACATCGACGACAACGACATGGCCAAGAAGGCCAAAGTTGAAGTCACCGGTGACGACATGCGCGAAGGCCTCTGCTGCGTGTTGTCAGTCAAGGTGCCTGAGCCCAAATTCAGCAGCCAGACCAAGGACAAACTGGTCAGCTCTGAAGTGCGCGGCCCGGTGGAAGACATCGTGAGCAAGTTGCTGTGGGACTACCTGCAAGAGCGCCCCACCGATGCCAAAATCATCGTCGGCAAGATCGTGGAAGCTGCCCGCGCCCGTGAAGCCGCCCGCAAGGCCCGCGACATGACGCGACGCAAAGGCGTGCTCGACGGCATGGGTCTGCCCGGCAAACTGGCAGACTGCCAGGAAAAAGACCCGGCCATGTGCGAAATCTACATCGTCGAGGGTGACTCCGCCGGTGGTTCCGCCAAACAAGGCCGCGACCGCAAGTTCCAGGCGATCCTGCCCCTGCGCGGCAAGATTTTGAATGTTGAAAAAGCCCGTTACGAAAAATTGCTCACCAGCAATGAAATTCTGACGCTGATCACCGCGCTTGGCACCGGCATTGGCAAAGCCGGTGGATCTACTGGCAACGACGACTTTGACGTCGCCAAGCTGCGCTACCACCGCATCATCATCATGACCGATGCCGACGTGGACGGTGCCCACATCCGCACCCTGTTGCTGACCTTCTTCTACCGTCAAATGCCCGAATTGGTGGAACGCGGCCACATTTACATTGCCCAACCGCCGCTGTACAAGGTGAAGGCGGGGCGTGAAGAGCTTTACTTGCAAGGCCCGACCGACCTGGACAACTTCCTGCTGCGCGTGGCACTGGTCAATGCCAGTGTGCACACCGGTGGTGCAAATGCCACGGTACTGACCGGTGATGCCCTGAGTGAATTGGCAAGAAAACACCAGCTAGCCCAGGCAGTTATTGCCCGCCTAGCTCACTTTTTAGATGCATCGGCACTGCGCGCCATTGCGGATGGTGTCGCACTGAATCTGGAAACCGTGGCCGATGCCGAGGTTTCAGCGGCAGCGCTGCAGGCCGCCTTGCCGGACGCCGAGGTCACCGGCGAGTTTGATGTTCGCTCCGACAAGCCGATTCTGCGCATCAGTCGGCGCATGCACGGCAACATCAAGAGCAGCGTGCTTACGCAGGATTTTGTGCATGGTACCGACTACGCGGCGTTGAATGAAGCCGCCAAAACTTTCCGAGGACTCCTGACAGAGGGTGCCAAAGTGACCCGTGGCGAAGGTGAGCGCCAAAAAGAGCAAAAAGTGGGCGACTTCCGCGAAGCCATGGCCTGGTTGATCTTGCAGGCCGAAGGGGCCACCAGCCGCCAGCGCTACAAAGGTCTGGGTGAAATGAACCCCGAGCAATTGTGGGAAACCACCATGGACCCCACAGTTCGGATTTTGCTGCGCGTGCAGATTGATGACGCGATTGAGGCAGACAAGGTGTTCACCATGCTGATGGGTGACGAGGTCGAACCCCGGCGCGAGTTCATCGAAACCAATGCATTGCGGGCTGGCAATATCGACATTTGATGTTGTAGGTTCTGACTCGGCGGCTTGAAAACCGTGAGTCAGGCATTGTTATGGTTCAGAGCCCTGTCACTTTAGGCACCGTATGGCACCCACCCCCACGCGCGTATTTATCCATAGCTACCTGATCCTTTAAGCGCCGGGTGCGGCGCGCTGATTTCTTGGCCATTGAAAACTTCTGACTGTCTAGCCAGACACAGCCGGACTTTATGCCCAGAGTTTCCACTCAAAAAATTGTTCGAATTTTCGCGACCACTTCACTTCAGGCTAATGATGTGCCATTGGAACCTGAGTAGTTACACCAATTCTCTAGTTTTCCAGATTTTGGCCAAAACCCAGGCGTACAGCAGGCTCCAGATGAAGCCATCGACCTAAAATGACCTGCAACCAGTTGAAAGCATTCAGCGCTGTCAGAAAGTCATTGATGTCCACCGAAACCACGATTGAACGAATCATTCGTCCCCATATTCTGACTTGCACCCCGGAGACCACGTTGTCCGATGCGGCGCAGCGCATGATGGACACGCGCTGTAGTTCGATTTTGGTCGCCATTGACGAGACTATCGTCGGGATATGGACGGAGCGAGACGCACTGGCGTTGGATATGTCAACTGCGCAGGTCTTCCATGCACCGATTGCGCGCTACATGACCTCGCCCGTCAAAACAATCAATGTCAAAACTAGCCTCGGCGAGGCTGCCATGCGCTTTCGAGAGGAAAAGGTGCGCCATTTTCTCGCAGTGGACGACAACGGAAAGCACAAGGGCATCGTCACACAGACCGATATTGTGACAAACCAGGGGATCGAATATTACGTTTCATTGCGCGAAGTGGAAACGGTCTTGAATCGCCACGCTCCGATCGTCTCCGACCTCACACCTTTGGATGAAGCGATGAAAAGCATGTACGCTGGTCGGTTCGATGCCGTCATCACGCAATATCAGGATGGTGACTATGGGATCCTCACCGAGCGCGACGTGCTGCGGCTGATCAGCAGCAACAAACCACTCGCTCTGGTCGGCGAGCTCGCCAGTCGACCGCTGATTTGCGTCCCCAGCAATACCAGCCTTTATCAAGCGCGTAACCTATTCCTGGAAAAGCACATTCGCCACCTTGGCGTCACGGGCAGCGATGGCAAACTGCTGGGGCTGGTTACGTTCGCCGAACTGCTGGCGAGCATTGAGCATGACTATGTTCATGAATTACGCGAAACACTCGACAAACGCGAGCGCAGTTTGGTCATCTCCAGGCAGCACCAGCGTCTGGCCGCAAAAGTGTTCGAGAGCACGTTCGAGGGCATCATGATCACCAATGCCGAAAACGTTATCAAATCGGTCAACCCAGCCTTTACGCAGATCACCGGCTTCATGGCGCATGAAGTGATCGGCAAAACCCCGACCATTCTCTCTTCTGGCAGGCACCACGAAAGTTTTTACAACAAAATGCGCGACGATATCGCCGCCACTGGCCATTGGCAGGGAGAGATTTGGAACCGGCGTCGCACAGGAGAAACGTATCCGGAATGGCTCACAATCAACGCTGTCCGCAGCGATGAGGGGGAAGTTCTTAACTATGTAGGGGTGTTTTCCGACATCACCAAGCGCAAGTCAGCGGAAGATCAGGTGCTTTTCCTCGCTCATCATGACGGCCTTACCGGCCTGCCCAACCGCGCGTTGTTCGTCGATCGGCTGCGCCATGCAATCGCTCACGCACACCGCGAGCGGGTCAAGGTGGCGGTCATGTTCCTCGATCTCGATAACTTCAAGCATGTCAACGACACCTTGGGACATCACATTGGCGATCAACTGTTGCAAATGACAGCGCAGCGCCTCACCAGCTGTATGCGCGAGGGCGACACCGTAGCGCGCCTGGGTGGAGACGAATTCACGGTCGTTCTCGAATCAATCGCCAATAACGGAGAAATCGACTGTGTTTCGCAAAAAATCATCGAAACCCTTTCCCGTCCACTTCGGCTTGATGGAACCGATATCGCCATTACCGTCAGTATTGGTGTCAGTGTTTATCCAGACGACAGCAAAGACTCCGACGAGTTGATCAAGTATGCCGACACCGCGATGTACCGAGCCAAGGAGGGTGGGCGCAACAATGCCATGTTCTTTAGGTTGTGTTGATACAAGGAGGTTTGGCAACAACTTTCTCAAAGTTAATGCAAAAGTTCATGACTTTTAGCGGCGTGTTTTTCAATATTTCCGAGAACCTACAGATGTTGTAGGACCCGGACAGGACAGCGCAAATTCGCTGGCTCTATCCGGAACCATCCATTTCAACTTACAGGATCTTGTTGGAACGACGCCAGATGCCCATGGACTCGGCTTCTTTGATCAACTGTTCTCTGAAATCAGGATGAGAGATGTTGATCAGCGCCTCAGCCCGTTGCCAGGTCGACTTGGCCTTCATTTGCGCATAGCCGAATTCGGTCACCACGTAATGCACGATGGAGCGCGGGCAGGTGACGATCGTTCCGGGCGACAGCGTCGGCACAATGCGAGAACCGATCGTGCCGTCCTTCTTCTTGAAAGTCGAGTTGATGCATATGAGACCTTTGCCGCCCTCGGACTTGTAGGCCCCGAGGATAAAGTCAAGCTGGCCCCCTGTCCCTGAAATTTGGCGTGTTCCCGCCGCCTCGCTGGCAACCTGGGTGAAGAGATCGATCTCGATGGCATTGTTGATCGCCACGACCTTGGGGTTTTGACCAATGACGCAGGGGTCATTGGTGTACGACGCAGGAAAAATCGCCGCCACGGGGTTGTTGTCTAGGAAGTCGTAGAGCTTTTGCGAGCCCATGGCAAAGGTGTAGACCATCTTGCCGCAGTCGATGGACTTGCGCATACCGGTGATACGACCGGCCTCGTACATGTCGACATAGGAGTCGGCGAGCATCTCGGTGTGCACGCCGAGGTCCTTCAG
>CAIOAQ010000373.1 GCA_903856025.1 uncultured beta proteobacterium | reverse complement strand
GTCGCCGTCGCCGTCGCCGGTGAAGATGCAGGTGCCGTTGCCGTGCGCGTCGGTCATGGTCATGGCCTGCTCGACGATCAGTTTGTCAGCCAGCAGCACGCGTTTTTCAACGGCACCGGTGGCCGGGTTGAACACGTCGGCCTGGCGGGTGCCACCAGCAGTGCGCTGGCCGTTGATCAGATGGGAAATCACCGGAAGGGTTGAAGTCAGAGACACTCAGACTAATGATTGATAGAGGCTGTAGCCCCTGTAAACAGGGCGTAAATCGCTATAAAAATGATTGTCCAACTCATGCGGTAGCGTTGCAGGCTTCTCCCAGGGCGTTGACCATGCTGTCAATCTCCGCTGGGGTGCTGATGAAAGGCGGTGCGAGCTGGATGGTGTCGCCACCGTAGCGCACATAGAAGCCCTTGGCTAGCATCGCCTTGGCAATTTCATAGGGACGTTTGGCGGGTTCACCCGGTGCTGGTGCGATGGTCAAGCCTGCGGCCAGGCCAAAGTTGCGAACGTCCGCGACGTGCTTGGCTCCCTTGAGACTGTGCACGGCGTTCTCAAAATGCGGTGCGAGCGCCTTGACCTTGTCCACCATGTGTTCGCGCACCAGAATGTCCAGCGTGGCCAGACCCACCGCGCACGGCACCGGGTGCGCCGAGTAGGTGTAGCCGTGGGCAAATTCCAGCATGTAGTCCGGTCCGCCAGCGGCCATGAAGGTGTCGTAGATTTCCTTGGAGGCAATCACCGCGCCCAGCGGCTGCGCGCCGTTGGTGATTTGTTTGGCCACGTTCATGATGTCGGGCGTGACACCAAACACCTCGGCCCCGGTGTAACCGCCCATGCGGCCAAAGCCGGTGATGACTTCGTCAAAAATCAACAGGATATTGTGGGCGGTGCAGATGTCACGGATGCGCTGCAGGTAGCCCACGGGCGGAATCACCACACCGGCGGAGCCCGACATGGGCTCGATGATCACGGCAGCGATGTTGGAGGCATCATGCAGCGCAATCAGTTTGAGCAAATCTTCGGCCAACAGCACGCCGTGTGGGCCTTCTGCGGGCGGCATGCCCCGATGAAACGAGCCCAGGGGCGGCTGCGTGTGCGGCAGGTGGTCGGCGGCAATGCCCTGGCCAAAGGTTTTGCGGTTGCCGCCGATGCCGCCCACCGAAATGCCGCCAAAGTTGACACCGTGGTAGCCTTTTTCGCGGCCAATCAGCAGGCTTTTTTGACCCTGGCCCTTGGTGCGCCAGTAAGCCCGCGCCATTTTGAGGGAGGTATCAGCCGACTCTGAACCTGAGCCGGTGAAGAACACGTAGTCCAGTCCTTCGGGGGTGAGTTCTTTCAGCTTGTTGGCCAGCGCAAACGAGAGCGGGTGACCAAACTGGAAAGCTGGGGAATAGTCCAGGCTGGCGAGCTGCTTGGTGGCGGCCTCCACAATCTCTTGGCGTCCGTGGCCCAGTCCGCAGGTCCACAGGCCGGACAAGCCATCAAAAATCTTGCGTCCGGTGTCGTCGTAGTAATAACAGCCCTCAGCGCGCACCATCATGCGTGGATGGGCTTTGAAGTCGCGGTTGCCGGTGAACGGCATCCAGTGGGCATCCAGCCAGGCGGCATCGGTCCGGGGTTGGGTCAGCGTTTGGGCATCAAGCATGTTCATGGGGGCTCCAGTCAGTCAAAGAGGATTACGCTGCACACCTTGGGTGGGCATTTTTCGGGGCAGATGGCCCATTGTGCGCGGCTCTGTTACTCTTATAAATGTTTAACTATCACCGTTTGGTTGCCAATTTATGAAAGTAACAACACGTGCTGCCCTGGGCCAGTTGAGTGACATGGACATCCGTTTGCTGCGGGTGTTCACCACTGTGGTGGACTGTGGCGGCATGGCTGCGGCCGAGCTGGAGCTCAACATCGGCACCAGCACGGTGAGCCGCCACATCAAGGACCTGGAAACCCGGCTGGGCCTGACGCTGTGCCGCCGGGGCCGCGCCGGTTTTGCCCTGACACCCGAAGGGGAGCAGATTTACGCCGAAACCTTGCGCCTGCTCAGCGGCGTGGACGCGTTTCGCAGCCGGGTGGATGAGATCCACCAACGCATGGGTGGTGCGTTGCACATCGCCATGTTTGACAAGACCGCCAGCAACCCGCAAGCGCACATCGGCCAGGCCATTGCCTTGTTTGGCGCACAAGCGCCCGATGTCGCCCTGCATTTACATGTGGCACCGCTCAATGCCATTGAGCGCGGTGTGCTGGACGGGCAGTTTCAGGTGGGCATCATTCCCGGCCACCGCAGCTCGGCCACGCTGACTTATGACGAGTTGTTCAGCGAGACCATGTACTTGTACTGCGGTGCGGCGCACCCCTTGTTTGCGGCTGCACCAGTGGATGAGCCTGCGGATTGGGATGCGGTGCGCGCCCATGCCTTTGCCGGGTTGGGTTACCACTCGCCCAACATGGAACTTACCCAGCAGGTGCAGTTGGCGCGCTCGGCCACCGGTTATGACCAGGAATCGATTGCCACGCTGATTCTTTCGGGCGCATTTCTTGGGTTCTTGCCCGACCATTACGCAGCCGGGTTTGTGCGTCAGGGCCAGATGCGCAGCGTTCGGCCCGCCACCTTCAACTACGAATGCAGTTTTTTCGGCATTGTTCGCGCGTCACCCCAAGCCACCCGGGTCACACAGACGTTTCAGCTGTGTTTGCGGCAGGCGCATCAAAGGGTTTGAGATAGCGCAGCGCATGCCAGCTATATGGACTCGCCCAGGCGACGGATCGCGGTATGACGTCGCCCTTCAATTTTGGCGGCATCCTCCATGCTTAGGCGCACAAAAGTAATGTGTTCGCAGGCACCTCGCTTGGAGTTTTCCGAATCGTGCGCACGAACCGCCTCCCATATGGCCTTGTGTTGTGCTCGGATTTGTGCCCAATGCTTGGGCGTGTCATGCAAGTGCACCAAGTTGTCGGAAACATGGCCATGAACCACACGCATCAGGCTTGCCGATAGATGTCCGATCATTGCATTGTGTGATGCCTCGGCAATGGCTTGGTGGAAGGCCACATCGTGGTCGATGCAAGCCTGCATGTCATCGCTGTCATAGGCAGCTTCCAACGACTTGAACGCGGCGTCAATGCGCGCAATGTCGGCATCTGTGGCACGTTCGGCGGCAAGTAGCGCAGCCTCCCCCTCCAACATGTGGCGAAATTCAAGCATATCGCTCTGCAGCAGCGGGTGCGCTTTCAGCATCTCCTGCCACGGGTCGGCAAACGTGGCTTCCAGTTGGTCGGTGACTACGGTTCCGCCGCCATGGCGGGTAGACAACAAGCCCTTGGAAACCAGCTTCTGGATGGCCTCGCGCAACGTGGGGCGCGACACGCTGAACTCCACCGCCAGAACACGCTCTGCCGGGAGCCGGTCGCCGGGTTTGAGCGAACCCTCCAGGATGCGCAGCTCAAGGTCTTTGGCAACAGCGTCGGCGATGCGGATGACGACAGGTCGGTTCTGGTTCATAAGATGGAATTATTGGTCTGACCAGTTTAACAAAAATCATGTGTTCGATGGTATTTTGACTCAAACTAGGGTTTCCCCTGTATCAGCTATCCCATCACTGCGGTCTAATTTCATTCTAAGTGGTATTACCACTATACCAATCTAAATGAAATGAGAAGAATGGCAATGAACGCAACGCTTCTCGACCTGAATTCAACCAAGTGAAAATCAACGGGAGGCAGAAGATGCCGTGCACCAAGCGTAAGTTATTGGCAATCGTTGGCATGGCAACCCTGTGCCTGACACTGAGTGTGCAGACGCAAGCGGGGCCACCGCTGAAAATTGGGGTCATAGGTCCGTTCACTGGACCATCCGCTGACTTCGGAGTCCTGATGCTGCAAGGCGTGCAACTGGCGGCTCAAGAGATCAATGCGGTGGGCGGCTATATGGGCCGCCAATACGAACTGGTCATCAAAGACGACCAGGGTAATCCGGATGTAGGCCTTAAAGGCGCGCAAGAATTAATCGCCGAAGGCGTGGTTGCGACGATTGGTTTTTGCAACACAGGTGTTGCACAGAAGTCATTGGCCGTGTTCCAGAATGCCAAAATCCCGTTGATCATTCCCTGTGCCACAGGCACTCCTTTGACGACCAAATACCCGGCACCCGAGAGTTATATTTTCAGAACTTCGGCGCGCGACGCCATTCAAGCACCCTATGTGGTCGAAGACATCGTCAAGCGAGGCTGGACCAAGGTCGCCATTTTCGCGGATACCACGGGCTATGGTGAAGCCGGGCTGAAAGACGTTGAGACCGCGTTGGCTGCGAAGAACCTGAAAGCCGTTTACGTGGCTCGTTTTCCACTGGGCGTCAAGGATCTGCGCGAAGAACTGCAGGCAGCGCGTGACGCCGGTGCCGATGTGGTCTTCAGCTACACGGTGGGCTCGGAGAATGCTGTCATTGCCAATGGCCGCAAGGATCTGAAGTGGAAAGTGCCACAGGTAGGTGCCTGGCCGCTTTCATTCCCATTCTTTATCGACGGCGCCAAGGACGCGGCCGAGGGGGCGATGATGGCGCAGACCTTTATTGCCGAGCCCAGCAACGAGCGCCGCGCCTCTTTCCTGAGCGCCTTCAGACGAAAATTCAACAAACCGATGGCCGTTCCAATGGCGGCGGCACAGGCCTATGACAGCACCTACTTGCTCGCGTTTTCGCTGTTTGGCGTGCGCGATGGCAATCCCAGCGGCCCGGTTCTCAAGGTCGCATTGGAAAACATTCCACGCACCTACTACGGTGTGGTAGCCACCTACGACCATCCGTTCAGCCTCAATGACAAGGACGCGATCACTCAGAACATGCTGTTCATGGGCAAGGTCAACAATGGTGTGGTGACCTTTGCCAGGCCCGAAGACGCCAAGCGAAATATTTTGGTTAAACGGAAAACCAATGAATTGACCAATTAACTTTCACACTTCTGTGCTGCTCCTTCAACAGCTGGACCGCCACCGCGCGTGC
Organism: uncultured beta proteobacterium; assembly: GCA_903856025.1. Lineage (GTDB taxonomy): Bacteria > Pseudomonadota > Gammaproteobacteria > Burkholderiales > Burkholderiaceae_C > Rhodoferax. The sequence goes on along the minus strand of CAIOAQ010000373.1, from coordinate 15,665 downwards.
GCAAACAGCCTGGTTGCCGAATGTCTGTGCCCCTCGTGCGATGCGCAATCGCATGGCCGATGGGTTGAGCGTGGATGGGGGGGTGTTGTGAAGCCGTTTCGTACCAACCGGACGGGCGTTCAAATCTGTAACTATCTATCTCTATCACAATGAAAAAAATCAAAAGTCTGTTGGTGGCCAACCGCAGTGAAATTGCCATCCGTGTGTTACGTGCGGCATCCGAAATGGGTATACGCACAGTGGCAATATTTTCCAACGAAGACCGATTCGCGCTTCATCGTTTCAAGGCCGACGAGTCCTACCTTGTAGGCGCCGGCAAGAAGCCAATTCAGGCCTATCTGGATATTGAAGGCATCATCCGTATCGCAAAAGAAGCGGAGGTAGATGCCATCCACCCCGGATATGGTTTTTTATCCGAGAACCCGGATTTTGCCGATGCGTGCGCCAAAGCTGGAATAGCCTTCGTTGGTCCAAACGGCGATGTCATGCGCACGCTGGGCAATAAAGTGGCTGCCCGCGCGGTTGCCATTCAAGCGAATGTACCGGTGGTGCCCGCCACGGGCGCGCTACCTGTTGATATTGAAGGCGCCAAAAGAATGGCATTGGAGGTGGGTTACCCCTTGATGCTCAAAGCCAGTTGGGGCGGGGGCGGGCGTGGCATGCGTGTGATTGAAACTGAGGCCGATCTGGCACCAATGATGGAGCTCGCCAAGCGCGAGGCGCTGGCCGCATTTGGCAATGACGAGGTCTATCTGGAAAAGCTGGTGCGCCGCGCCCGCCACATTGAAGTTCAGGTGCTGGGCGACCAATACGGCAACCTGGTGCACCTGTTTGAGCGTGACTGCTCGGTACAGCGCCGCAACCAGAAGGTTGTAGAGCGCGCGCCGGCACCCTATATGGATGAGGCAACCCGTAGCGAATTGTGTGAATCTGCTTTGCGGCTGGCCCGCAAAGCCCACTACAGCCACGCCGGCACAGTGGAGTATTTGTACGACGTGGACACTGGCAAGTACTACTTCATCGAGGTCAATCCACGGATTCAGGTTGAGCACACGGTCACGGAACAAGTGACTGGCGTTGATATTGTCAAGGCTCAAATTCGAGTGACCGAAGGTGCCCGGGTTGGCGATGAGGATTCTTTTATTCCCTTTCAAAGGGACATCTCGCTGCGCGGTCACGCCTTGCAATGCCGTGTCACCACCGAGGACCCCGAAAACAATTTCACACCCGACTACGGAAAAATTGCGGTCTATCGAAGTGCCGCCGGTTTTGGCATCCGCCTCGACGCTGGAACCGCCTATGCCGGTGCGGTCATCACGCCCTATTACGACTCACTGCTGGTCAAAGTCACGGCTTGGGGTCACACGCCCGACGAAGCTGCTGCCCGTATGGACCGTGCGTTACGTGAATTTCGAGTCCGCGGTCTGTCGACCAATTTGCAGTTTCTCGAAAACGTGATCGCGCACCCCCTGTTTCGCTCGGGCGAATGCACCACGCGCTTCATCGACACCACGCCTGAGTTGTTCAGTTTCCAGAAGCGGCGCGACCGTGCCACCCGTCTACTCAAGTTTCTCGGTGACGTGGCTATCAACGGCAATCCCGAAATGAAAGGCCGCATTCCGCAGCAACTACCACTGGCCAAGGCCCGCATTCCGGAGTGCGATCTGAGCGCAATGGTCCCCAAAGGTACGCGCGATCGACTGAAAGAACTGGGTCCCAAGGTATTCGCACAATGGATGCTGGATCAACCGCAGGTGCTGCTGACCGACACCACCATGCGTGACGCCCACCAGTCATTGTTTGCAACGCGTATGCGTAGCCGCGACATGGTTGAAATTGCACCCCACTATGCGCGCATGCTGCCGCAGCTATTCTCATTGGAATGTTGGGGCGGCGCGACTTTCGACGTGGCGCTGCGTTTTTTGAAGGAAGACCCCTGGGAGCGTTTGAGCCGTTTGCGCGAAGCCGCACCCAACATCATGTTTCAGATGCTCCTTCGCGCCTCAAACGCCGTGGGGTATACCAACTATTCGGACAACGTAGTGCGCTACTTTGTGCAGCAGGCCGCAACCAACGGTATTGACGTCTTCCGCGTATTTGACTCGTTGAACTGGGTCGACAACATGCGCGTAGCGATGGATGCCGTGCTTGAGTCTGGTGCATTGTGCGAGGGGGCGCTGTGCTACACCGGCGATCTGTTTGACACCATGCGCTCCAAATATGACATCAAATACTACGTCGGTTTGGCAAAGCAATTGGAGAAGGCCGGTGCGCACGTTCTAGGCATCAAGGACATGGCCGGCGTGTGCAAGCCACGCGCAGCACACGAATTGGTTCGTGTACTCAAACAAGAGGTAGGTTTGCCGATTCACTTTCATACACATGACACGAGTGGTATCTCGGCGGCATCCGTGCTGGCCGCCATTGACGCTGGTTGCGACGTGGTGGACGGCGCCCTGGATTCCATGAGTGGCCTGACTGCGCAGCCCAACCTGGGATCCATTGCGGCAGCCCTTGCCGGGTCGGCGCGCGACCCCGGAGTCAACCTTGCCGCCATGCAGGCGTTGTCCCACTACTGGGAAGGTGTGCGCCATGCATATGCGCCATTTGAGGCCGATATGCGTGCGGGAACTTCTGATGTGTACAGCCATGAAATGCCCGGTGGTCAGTACACCAATTTACGCGAACAGGCTCGCGCGATGGGTTTGGCGCATCGCTGGCCAGACGTGTCCAAGGCTTACGCCGATGTCAACGTGCTCTTTGGCGATATTGTCAAGGTCACACCAACCTCCAAGATCGTGGGAGACATGGCGCTGTTCATGGTAGCCAACGATTTGCAGCCGTCGGATGTGAACAACCCAGCACGTGATATTGCATTCCCGGATTCGGTGGTCTCGCTGTTCAATGGTGAACTTGGCTTCCCGCCGGACGGTTTTCCGAAAGCACTGGAGCAAAAAGTGTTGCGCGGTGGGGCGCCGATGCAAGGTCGCGCCGGTGATCATCTGCCTGCGGTGGACCTGCCGGCCAAGCGTTTGGAGGCCGAGCACGTGATTGGTCGCAAACTCAGCGATACCGATCTGGCATCCTTTTTGATGTACCCCAAGGTGTTCAAGGACTACGCCGAGCATCGCCGCGAGTTCTGCGATGTGTCGCTTCTGCCCACTTCGGCGTTTTTCTACGGTTTGCTGGACCGTGAAGAGATCTGCGTAGATATTGACAAAGGCAAAACCTTGGTGGTACGTCAGACTGGACGTTCGGATACGGTGGACGATGAAGGCAAGATCAAGGTCTTCTTCGAACTCAACGGCCAACCGCGTACCGTACGGGTTCCCAAGGCAGGTTTAGTGGGCACGGCCCATACGAGGGTCAAAGCGGATGCCGGTAACCCAAACCATGTGGGTGCACCCATGCCCGGCATGGTGGTCACTGTTGCAGTTAAAGCGGGGCAGAGTGTTCTAAAGGGTGACCCGTTGATATCTATGGAAGCCATGAAGATGGAGACCATGCTCACTGCGGAGCGAAATTTCACGGTACACGCGGTGCATGTCCGCTCCGGCGAGACGGTAAATGCCAAAGATTTGCTGCTGGAAATGCGCTGAAACCATGTGACCAATCGCGTCTTAAACCAATTTAATTTATTCCATTAGCGCCAGATCCCGTTCCGACGGAAGCCGGTTGCCGGGTTTGAGCGAGTCCTGGAGGATGTGCAGTCCAAGGTCTTTGGTAGCCACGTCCACGATGTGGTTTACGTCAGGTTGATTTTGGCTTGCATATCTGAATTATTGGTCGGACCAATTTATTGTCAACCAATCATTTCAATGCATTTTGGATAAAACTAGGGTTTACCCCATATGAATTTCGACCGCAACGCGATTTAATTCATCTGATAAGTGGTACGACCACTTTACCAACAAAATTAGACAAGGAGAACTCTGTTGGATCAAAACACACAAAAAATGCGTCAGTACCCGGCAAAGCCGGCGAATGTTTATCTTTTTGCGACCTGTCTGATTGATCAGTTTGCGCCGCAAGCGGGGCTTGATACCGTGCAACTGCTGGAGCGCGAAGGAATCAAGGTGCACTATCTGGAACAGCAAACCTGTTGCGGACAACCTGCGCACAGCAGTGGCTACCCCGATGAAGCCCGTGCGGTGGCCTTGCAACAGCTGAGTTTGTTTACCGAGCCTTGGCCCGTGGTTATTCCGTCAGGGTCGTGCGGTGGCATGATTCGCTTGCACTATCCGCAGCTTTTTGCCGACGATCCGATGCTGCACGCCAAGGCGGTGGACCTGTCTGAACGCGTGTATGAACTGACCGAGTTTCTGGTGCATGTGGTTCATTTCAACCAGCCCGATTTGGGCACTCCATGCACCATAGCCCTGCACACCTCCTGCCATGCGCGCCGCGAGATGGGCTCGCATGAAACCAGCGCTGCGCTGCTCGACAGCCTGGAGCAGGTCACCGTGGTGGAGCAGGCGCGCATTGAGGAGTGCTGTGGCTTTGGCGGCACCTTTGCCATGCGGTACCCTGACATCTCGGAAGCCATCGTTACCGACAAGGTCGCTGCCATCCGCGACACCGGCGCTGGTCGCGTCGTCAGTGCCGACTGCGGTTGTCTGCTCAACATCACCGGCCGCGCAGCCAAGCAGGACGAGATCTCCGGGGTCTCCTCGCCGACGTTGCCGGGTGAGCACATTGCCAGCTTCCTGTGGCGCCGCACCGCCGACGGAGTGTCCGAATGAGTGCGGCCACTGGCGCCAGTGGCCCGGCACGCGAACGCATATTGGGCCGGTTGCGCGCCACTTCCATTTCCACCGCACCCGATCTGCCAAACGTCAAAGCCTGGTTTGATGCGCGCCGCCGTAATGAAGAACTGCCCGCGCGTATCCGTCGCCTGCGTGATGCCATGGAGGCGGTCAAGACCGAATTTCATGACGTGACCGAGGCAGACTGGCCCGAGGTGTTGCAGCGTCTGGCCACGGCCAAGGGCGTGCGCAACCTGCTCATTGGCAATAACACCCTCCACGGTGCGGTACTGGAAGCACGGCGTCCGGAAAACCTGAAACTGGTGCGGTACGACAAACCCATTGACGACTGGCGCGACATGCTGTTTGACAGCGTCGATGCGTCGCTGACATCAGCGCGCAGCGCCGTTGCTGAAATTGGCAGTGTCATCCTCTGGCCTACGCCGTCCGAACCACGCCTGATGTCACTCGTTCCCCCTATTCACTTTGTATTGCTGGACGCGTCCACCATACACGCTGATTTGCACTCGGCGATCACATCCGAGTGCTGGAAAGACGGCTTGCCCACCAATGCACTGCTGATAGGCGGTCCTTCCAAAACCGCCGACATTCAGCAAACGCTGGCGTACGGAGCGCATGGACCCAAAGAGTTGATCGTCCTGCTGCGCCACCCAATGGAGGCATCGTCATGAGCACGGTTATCCCGATTCATCCGATGGAAGACTTCAAGGAGCGCAGCCGCAGCGTTCTGAACGACCCGGGGCAGCGCAAGAACTTTCGCGGCGCCATGGACTTTTTGCAGGCCAAGCGCAAGGGCCAGTTCCCAGACCAGGATGAACGCGAGGGCCTGCGCGAACTCGGTGCGACGATTCGCCGTTACAGCTTGGCGCATTTGCCGCGCCTGCTGGAGCAACTGGAAGCCAGGCTCACGGCCAATGGCGTGCAAGTGCACTGGGCAGAAACACCGGATCAGGCCAACGCCATCGCGCTGGAAATTGCACAGCGCGTCAACGCCCGCCACATCATCAAAGGCAAGTCCATGGTGAGCGAGGAGATCGAGTTCAACCACGCGATGGAAGCGGCGGGCATTGAGGCCTTTGAGTCCGACATGGGCGAATACATCGTGCAGCTTGCGGGTGAAAAGCCATCGCACATCATCATGCCAGCGATCCACAAGACCAAGCAGGAAATTGCCAAACTTTTCGCTGAAGAAGTACCAGGTGTTTCGTATACCGAGGATGTGGACGCACTGATTCAGATTGGCCGCAGGGTGTTGCGGCGCAAGTTTGCCGACGCCGACATTGGCCTCTCGGGAGTCAACTTTGCCGTGGCGGAAACCGGTACCCTGTGCTTGGTGGAGAACGAAGGCAACGGGCGCATGTGCACCACCGTGCCCACGGTGCATATTGCCATCACCGGCATCGAAAAGGTTGTTGAAAAGCTCGAGCACGTTCCTCCGCTGTACAGCCTGCTGTCGCGCTCAGCCACTGGCCAGGCCGTTACCACCTACTTCAACCTGATCAGCGGGCCGCGCAAGCCCGGTGAACTTGACGGCCCGGAAGAAGTGCACCTGATTCTGCTGGACAACGGCCGCACACAAGCCTATGCGGATGAGCAGTTGCGCGCCACGCTGCAATGCATTCGCTGCGGTGCCTGCATGAACCACTGTCCGGTTTACGCACGCATCGGTGGTCACGCTTATGGCACCACTTACCCCGGCCCCATAGGTGCCATCATCTCGCCGCACATGCTGGGGCTGGAAAGCACCTACCCGCTGGCTTTTGCATCTACCCTGTGCGGTGCCTGCGCCGAAGTTTGCCCGGTGAAGATTCCGATTCCCGACATTCTGGTGCGCCTGCGCAACGAGGCCATGGCCCAGCCTGAAAGTGAAGAAGCCACCCTTCGTGGTAGCGGCGCGGCACGCACCGTGTCTGGCACAGCTGTCTGGAGCGTCTGGTCGCAGGTTTACAGCCGCCTGGGCCTGTACAAGCTCGCCTCGTGGTTCATGAGTCGGGGTCGTGCCATGTCACCGACCGAACAAGGTGCTTGGACACGCAGCCGCACTCCCCTCATCCCCGCCCCAAAACGCTTGCGTGACCTATTGAAAGACAGAAAATCATGAGCACCCTGGTCTCAGCCCTTTCCCGCATTCTGCCGGCCAAACAGGTCATTACCGATAACCTGCGCCGACTGGCCTATGGCACCGATGCCAGCTTTTATCGCCTCACACCTGAGGTGGTTGCGGTGGTCGAGTCCGAGGAAGAGATTCAGGCAGTGCTGCAGGCAGCGCGCGAACACGGCCGACCGGTCACCTTCCGCGCTGCGGGCACCAGTCTGTCCGGTCAAGCTGTCACCGAAAGCGTGCTGGCGCTGATTGGCGAAGGCTTTGCCACTTGCGAAATTGGGCCGGAAGCAGCCACAGTACGGGTTGGCCCCGGCATCATTGGTGGCGAGGTGAACTACCGTCTCGCACCCCATGGGCGCAAAATTGGGCCGGACCCGGCCTCCATAAACGCCTGCAAGATCGGCGGCATTGCGGCCAACAATGCCTCGGGGATGTGCTGTGGCACGGCACAAAACAGCTACCGCACCATGGCTGGCATGCGTGTGGTTCTGGCTGATGGCACGGTGCTCGATACCGAAGACCCCTTCAGCGTAGCGCGTTTTCGCCAAAGCCACCAAGCACTGGTTAACTCACTCGAACAGCTGGGCATATCCACCCGGTCCGACCTAGCGCTGTCGACACGCATCCGCCACAAGTACAAGATCAAAAACACCACCGGCTACAGCCTCAACGCACTGATCGACTATGAGGACCCCATTGCGATACTGTCGCACCTGATGATTGGCTCGGAGGGCACACTGGGCTTCATCTCACGCATTACCTTCAACACCGTACCTGAAGACCCCTTCAAGGCCAGTGCGCTGGTGTTCTTCCCAACGATTGAGAGTGCTTGCCAGGCCGTGATTCAGCTGAAGAAAGAACCTGTTTCGGCGGTAGAACTGCTGGATCGTCCGGCCCTCAGGTCGGTTCAGGATAAGCCAGGCATGCCCCCAACCATGCGTAGCTTGAGTGATGATGCCGCTGCTTTGCTGATTGAGGTCCGTGGTGAGACGTCTATTGCCCTTCAAGTTCGCATAAATGCGTCATTGAATGCTATAAATGGAATAGCAACTGTTGAGCCACCTGAATTTTCTGCCGACCCCGCCATCTGTGAGATGTACTGGAAAGTTCGCAAAGGCACTTTCCCTTCTGTTGGAGCCATGCGCCGCGCCGGTACCACGGTAATCATTGAAGACGTGGCGTTCCCAGTTGAGTCGCTGGCGGCTGCCACACTCGATTTGCAAGCCTTGCTGCGCAAACACGGTTACACCGAAGGCATCATTTTTGGTCATGCGCTCGAAGGCAACCTCCATTTTGTCTTCACCCAGGATTTCTCGGAACAGGTTGAGATCGACCGCTACGCCAGGTTCATGGACGATATCTGCACGCTGGTGGTGGATAAGTACGATGGCTCGCTCAAGGCGGAACACGGCACCGGCCGCAACATGGCACCGTTTGTAGAAAAAGAATGGGGCAAGCAGGCCACCGACCTGATGCGTCGCATCAAGCAGCTGTTTGACCCTCGCAATTTGCTGAACCCGGGCGTCCTCCTGAATGACGACCCGCAGGCACACCTGAAAAATCTAAAACCGATGCCGGCTGCAGAAGAGATCGTCGACCGCTGCATTGAGTGTGGTTTTTGTGAACCCCTTTGCCCCTCGCACCGCCTGACGTTGTCGCCGCGCCAGCGCATCGTCAGCTGGCGCGAGCTCTCACGTCGTGCAACTGCAGGGGAAAGTGGTGGCGACGTCGAAGCAGATTTTGCCTACTTCGGACTCGATACTTGCGCAGGCTGCGGCCTGTGCTCCACCGCTTGTCCGGTCGGCATTGATACGGGGGAGCTCACCCGTCTGCTGCGCGGGCGTGGCATGGGCAGTACCTCGCAAAAGGTCGCACAGTGGACCGCAGGCAATTTTGGCAAAGTGACAACCATGTCGCGTGTCGGTCTGAACCTGGGTCATGCGGCATCGGCTATGGTGGGCGACAGTTTGGTCGCTCGCCTGTCAGGAGGCACATGGAAGCGCGGCATGCCCCATGCCGGCAAGGCTCCTGTCCAGTACAGCGGCACTGGTGACCCGGTGGTGTATTTTCCAGCCTGTGGCGGCCGCATTTTTGGCGCTAACACCGAAGGTGAAGCCACGCTTCCGGAAGTCATCATGGAACTGCTGGTGCGCGCGGGTTATGCCCCACGCCTTCCTGAAGGCTTTGACAAACTGTGCTGCGGCCAGATGATGGCAAGCAAGGGACTAAGCGAGGAAGCCGATGCCATGTCCGAAGCCGTTACGCAAGCGTTGTTGAAAGCCGCTGATGATGGCCAGGGCGGCTTCTATCCGGTGATCATGGACGCCAGTACCTGTTCGGTGCGCATGCAAAAAGTGCTGGCCGGGCGTTTGGAACTGTTGGACTTCCATGAGTTTGCCCACGATGCCTTGCTGCCCCGTTTGCGCCTCATCAAAAAGCCGGGGCCGATTGCATTGCACATCAATTGCAGCGTACGCCGCACCGCGTCAGATGCCAAGCTGCGCAGCGTACTAAAGGCCTGTGTGGAGGAGATCATCGAACCCGCAGGTGTCACCTGCTGCGGCTTTGGCGGGGATCGCGGTTTTGTCGTGCCTGAACTCAATGCCCACGCCCTGCGCAAAGTCCATGAAGCGATTCCGGCGAGTTGCTGCGAAGGCGTGTCCACCAACCGCACCTGCGAAATCGGGCTGACGGCCGAGACCGGTCGCCCTTACCACTCCATCGCCTACCTGCTCGAAGAATGCAGCCGGCCTGCCGCCATGGATACCTGCTAGCCCGCCGTTCCCCACTTCGCTGCGAACTGCAAGTCGCTTCCGTCCGACGGGAGAGGCCAGGGGATCGCTGCGCGCAAATTCTGATCACCCACCTTCATCGTTCAACTAAAAAGGACTTCAAAACATGCAAACCTGGCAACAAATCTACAACCCGGCAGACAACATCTGGTTGTCCGCGCTGGTCGCGGCAATTCCCATCATCTTCTTCTTCGCCGCCCTGACTGTCTTTCGGCTTAAGGGGCACATTGCTGGCACCATCACTGTGATCTTGACGCTGGCCGTGGCCATCTTCTTTTATGGCATGCCGGTCGACATGGCGGTGGCATCGGCTGGCTATGGTTTCCTTTATGGCTTGTTCCCGATCGCCTGGATCATCGTCACAGCGGTCTTCCTGTACAAAATCACCGTTAAGACCGGCCAGTTTGACATCATCCGCGCCTCGGTGGTGTCACTGACCGAAGATCAGCGACTGCAGATGTTGCTGGTCGGCTTTGCCTTCGGCGCCTTCCTGGAAGGCGCTGCGGGCTTTGGCGCGCCGGTGGCCATCACCGCTGCGCTGCTGGTCGGTCTGGGCTTTAACCCGTTGTACGCGGCCGGCCTGTGCCTGATCACCAATACCGCGCCGGTCGCCTTTGGTGCGATGGGCATTCCGATCATCGTTGCCGGCCAGGTCACCGGCATCGACGCATTCAAGATCGGTCAAATGGCCGGACGCCAGTTGCCACTGTTGTCCATGCTGGTGCCGCTTTGGGTCATCGTCATCATGGACGGCTGGCGTGGTGTTCGTGAAACCTGGCCTGCAATTTTCGTGTGCGGCTTCTCTTTTGCGGTCACCCAGTTCCTTACCGCCAACTATGTCGGACCGGAGTTGCCCGACATCACATCGGCGCTGGTGAGTCTGATCTCCCTCGCGGTCTTCCTGAAATTCTGGAAGCCGAAGCGGATTTTTCGCTTCCCAGGCCAGGAAGTGACCCTGAAGGTTCAAAACCATTCGCTTGGCACGGTGCTTAAAGCCTGGTCTCCCTTTGCCATCCTTACGGTGTTCGTCACCATCTGGTCGCTCAAGCCGTTTAAAGCGCTCTTTGGCAAAGGCGGTGATCTGGCCTGGACGGTGATCAATACATCGGTACCGCTGCTCGACAAGCTGGTGATCAAAATGTCGCCAATCGTCAAAGTGGCTACCCCCTACGGTGCTTCCTACTCGTTCAACTGGCTGTCGGCCACCGGCACGGCGATTTTGATCGCCGCTATCGTGACCATCATCATGCTGCGCATGAAACCGAGCGATGCCGTCAAGACCTTTAAGGACACGGTGGTCGAGCTGATTCGACCGATCTATTCGATTGGTATGGTGTTGGCCTTTGCCTTCATCGCCAACTACTCCGGTCTGTCCGCTACGCTGGCGCTGCTGCTCGCTGGTACGGGTGTTGCATTCCCCTTCTTCTCGCCCTTCTTGGGCTGGCTGGGTGTTTTTCTGACCGGCTCTGACACCTCATCGAATGCGCTGTTTTGCAATCTTCAGGCCACCACCGCCCATCAAATCGGTGTTCATGACACCTTGCTGGTGGCGGCCAATACGACCGGTGGCGTGACTGCAAAGATGATTTCTCCACAATCGATCGCTGTCGCGAGTGCCGCCGTCGGACTGGTTGGCAAGGAGTCCGATCTGTTCCGCTTCACGGTCAAACACAGTCTCTTGCTGTGCCTGATCGTTGGCGTGGTCACTACGCTTCAAGCGTACATCTTCACTTGGATGATTCCCTGAGAGATTCGTTGAGCTAGATATGTCCAAGGGGCCCGTGTGCCCTTTGGACGTCGATCCACACGCGAGAAATGGTCTTGGGCAACACATGGGACCTAATTCCATTTCCAAATCATTTGTGTCTAGGCGCGAAGCTGCAGACAGTGCAGTAGCACGACAAAGCGAAGTAACAACGACACAGATGATTTAGAAATGGAATAACAAGGCAGAACGTTAGAAAAGGAGCGCCTGTGGAGTTTGGGGCGCAAGGCGAAATCATCACTATTTCGATGCATTCCTTGGTGCCCCCCATTGCCCGGCTGTGGTGAAACTGCACGTTTTGGGGTAGATGGAAGGTTGCCATATCGAATGGAAGTAAAAACATGACACTACTCACTGCGATTCTTCATCCTGGGGTTTCAATGATGCAATCCCTGCTTCTGCGCACTCGGTTGTTCCTCATCTTCGTGGTGCTGTTGGTTCCGTTACTTATCATGGGCGCCCTGTTGGAATTGCAAGCCATTGACAACGCCCATGTGGTCAGTGCGTCTATGGTCTTTGGCTTGATGGGGCTTTGCGCTGAGTGCTATCTGTACGCAACTTTCTACAAAAGTCTGATCGGTTCAGTTGATGCACTGGGTGACATTGTTCGCAGCAGTGCCCGGGGCGACCTAACCCAGACCATTCTGGTGCCCGGAAGCGACGAGATTGCCATTGCCGGCAAAAACCTGGAGTCCATGCGCGAGAACTTCTCTGGACTTGTAGGTACCACCCGCAACCAGGCCGTGCATGTGTCGCTGGCAGGGGAGTCATTGACGGAAAATATGCACGAGTTGTCCCAACGTACGGAGGCACAGGCGGCCAGCCTGGAGCAGGCAAGTGCCAGTATTCAGGGGTTGAGTGAGTCGGTGCAAGCCACGGCGCATCGCGCCAAGGAAGTAGATGCACTGATCCGTCGTGTGCGGGGCGAGGCCGAAGCTGGCGCGCAGGCCATGGACGTTGCTGCCCAATCCATGAGTGAAATTCAAGACGGCTCCAAACGCATGGGCGAAATCGTTGGGGTGATCGATGGCATCGCCTTTCAGACAAATATTCTGGCGCTCAACGCCGCCGTGGAAGCTGCGCGGGCCGGTGAATCGGGTCGCGGCTTTGCGGTTGTCGCCGGCGAGGTGCGCGTTCTGTCTCAGCAAAGCGCCGCTTCGGCCCGCGAGATTCGCGCCTTGATCGCTCGCTCGGGCGATCAGGTCAATGTGGGTGTCACACGCATTCAGGCGGTCACCGGTAACTTGCGCACGGTGGTTGACGGCATCCACGATGTCGCAGATGGCTTGGACGGTATTACCCGGGCCAGCAACGAGCAAAGCACCACTTTGTCCGAGATTGCCCAGGCTGTTCAATCGCTGGACAACATCACCCAACGCAATGGTGCCATGGTTGATCAGGCCTTGCAGGCCACCGTCGGATTGCGTGATCGCGCCTCCAATCTCAGCGAAGCCGTGGCGGCCTTGAAGCTACGCCGTGGCACGGCCGACGAGGCTTACGATTTTGTTCAACGCGGCTTCTCCCTGGTCAAACGGGTTGGTCTAAGTGCCGCGACAACGCAGTTCAACGATCCCAAAGGTGGGTTTATCAATCGGGACCTGTATATCTTCGTGTTCGACAGGCAAGGAAATTACAAGGTGTTCGGTTCAACTCCTGCAAACGTGGGAAAACAGGTGTACGACATTCGCGGACTCGATGGTGCGCACGTGCTTCGTGAAGGCTTTGGCGCAGCGGATGCAGGGGGCGGCTGGATAGACTACGAAGTGGTCAACCCGGTCACCGACCAAGTGGACCTGAAGACGTCCTACATATTACCCCTGGGTAATGATCTGCTGATCGGATGTGGTGTCTTCAAGCCCAAAAGCGGTTTTAAGCTAGAGCCTTTGTGAAAAGTCGGGCAATACCGTGAAATGCCACACTGGGTCAGCTTAATGGATAGAGTTGATGGTGTCCAAAATACGGCACCTTGGCGGCCCGCCGCATGGGTGGGGCGACCTGGTCAATAGCCAATTGGCAGCTATCTCTCGGTAAATAAGCGTGTGTCGCTCTTAAATATATAGCATGAAGCTTTACTTGGCAACTTGATGCAAATGCACGGCTATCTGAATTGGGGCACCGTGGCGATATTTGCCACGGTTTACCTGGGCATGGTTCTGGGCGGTTTGCCGCGCCTCAAACTTGACCGCTCGGGCGTAGCGCTGCTGGGTGCCATTGGCGTGATCGCGTTGGGCGTGATGGACACCGAACAGGCCGCTCGTGCGGTCGATTTGCCAACGGTGTTGCTGCTGTTTTCTTTCATGGTGGTGTCCGCACAGATGCGTTTAGGTGGTTTTTACACCGCCGTCACGCAACAGGTGGCGGCCTTGCCATTGGGACGCAATGCGCTGATGGGTGCCATTCTGGCGGCGGCGGCGGGTTTATCGGCTGTGTTTTCAAACGACATCATCTGCCTGGCGATGACGCCAGTGGTGGCACAGCTTTGCCAAAAACGCCGCATCGATCCGGTGCCGTTTTTGCTGGGTTTGGCCTGTGCGGCCAACATCGGTTCAGCCGCTACCTTAATTGGCAATCCACAAAACATGCTGATTGGCTCGGTCATGCACCTGTCTTTTGGCGCTTATGTGCGCCACGCCTTGCCTCCGGTGGTGATCAGTTTGGCACTGTTGTGGGCTTGGCTGGTGTGGGGGCCAGGGACCAGGAACGGGTTTGCGGGCGCGGTATCTTCCCCCGAGGTGGCTGCAGTAGCCGCTGGCCGCCGTGACGCGCCGGACATCGCGTTTGACGCCTGGCAAACCACCAAAGGCCTGCTGGTGGCCTGCGCCTTGATGGGTGTGTTTTTGTTCACCGACTGGCCGCGCGACGTGGCGGCGTTGGTGGGCGCAGGCGTGTTGCTGTTGAGCCGGCGTTTGCATTCCTCAGATGTCATGGGCTATATCGACTGGCCCTTGTTGGTGTTGTTCATCGGCCTGTTTGTGGTCAACCAGGCGTTCGAGTCGACCGGGCTGGCAGCCCAGGCGGTGGGATGGCTGGCCGCTCAGGGGGTGCAGGTGGCCGACCCCGGACCGGTGTTTGTGGCGGGGGTGGGGCTGTCCAACCTGGTGTCCAACGTGCCTGCGGTGATGCTGCTGCTGCCTCATTTACATGGGTTTGACGCCGGAGTGTCGCTGGCGCTTGTGAGTACGTTTGCCGGCAACCTGTTGTTGGTGGGATCGATTGCCAATCTGATCGTCGTGGATTTGGCGCAAAAGAGTGGGGTGGCCATCGACTGGCGCATGCATGCCAAGGTAGGTGTGCCGGTCACCCTGATGACGCTGGCGGTGGTTTGGGCGTGGTCGCGTGGTGTATAAAATTTACAATAACTGTGTGCCCGTATGAACCCGCGCGCGAGCCGATGTACCATTCACACGTCGTTGTACCCCTATAAAGATCCAGCATGATCCCTGTGGCCCCCATGACTGCCGAGATGGAAATTTTCCCATGGAGTGAGCGCTTTGCCACGGGCATTGAGGTCATCGATCTGCAGCATCAGAAGCTGGTTGGGTTGCTCAACCAGCTGGCTTCACACATGATATTTGGGTCGGAATGGCTGACGCTGTACGCGGTGTTTGATGAGTTGGCAGACTACGCCCAGTACCATTTTCGAACTGAAGAAGCCATTTGGAATAAGCATCTGGACGAGGTCCTGTCGGACAGCCATGCGCAAGCGCACCGAGATTTTGTAGCTGACATCGAACGCATCCGCGCCACGATTGGTGCTCAGAGTGATGATGAAGCCATTGAAAAGACGATCAATTTCCTGACGCACTGGCTGGCGGTTCACATTCTTGAAGAAGATGCAAACATGGCGCGGGTGGTGCTTGGATTGCAAGATGGAAAAACGATGCTCGAGGCCACCGCAGCGGCCACCGAGCACATGAACGATGCCGGCCATGTATTGGTCCGAGCGGTACTTCAGATGTACGACAAGCTTTCAACCCGCACGTTGTCGCTGATGCGCGAAGTTGGTCGCAGGCAGAAGTTGGAAGAAAAGCTGCGTTTGGCGGGCAACATCATTGAAAGCTCGGCAGATGGCATATTTGTCGCCGACATGGGGGGGGTGATCACCGACCTGAATCCGGCCTGCTGTGCAGCGTTGAAGCGACCAATCGGAGAACTTATTGGACAGTCGGTGGAGGCGGTCATGCCCGGCCTGTTTGGTTTGCCGTCTGGACAGATCGCCTGGACCGCCGCACGTGAGG
>CAIOAQ010000372.1 GCA_903856025.1 uncultured beta proteobacterium | reverse complement strand
TCGCTGCCCAGGGCTTTGACCAGTTCGGTGCGGCTGCCACGCAAGAGTCCGGCAAACTGGTATTCGCTCAGGCTGTCCGGCACCGGTGTCACCGCGCCCAGAATGGTGGCCGGGTCCGCCCCCAGCGCCACACACACCGGGTAAGGTTGACCCGGGTTTTGCAGGGTGTGGTCACGAAAGTCGAGCGCACCGCCGCGATGTGGCAACCAGCGCATGATGACCTTGTTGCGGGCAAGGACCTGTTGGCGGTAGATGCCCAGGTTTTGCCGTGCCTTGTGTGGCCCTTTGGTGATGACCAGGCCCCAGGTGATGAGCGGTGCCACGTCGCCCGGCCAGCAGTGCTGAATCGGCAGTTTGGCCAGGTCCACATCCTTGCCTTCCCACACGACCTCCTGGCAGGGCGCGCTGCTCAGTTCTTTGGGGGACATGCTCCAGAGGGTTTTGACCAGGCTGCGCATGCCAATGAGTTCCTTGAAACCCTTGGGCGCTTCAGGCTCTTTCAGGCTCGCCAGCAGGTGGCCAAACTGGCGCAATTCCCCCACATCGTTCACGCCCATGCCCAAAGCGATGCGGCGCGTGGTGCCAAACAGGTTGCCCAGCACCGGCATGGTGTGGCCAGTAGGGTGTTCAAACAGCAAAGCCGGGCCACCGGCACGCAGCACCTTGTCGCACAGCGCGGTCATCTCCAGGTGCGGGGAAATTTCGGCTTGAACCCGTTTGAGTTCACCGAGCTGTTCCAGTTGGGTGATGAATTCTCTTAAATCGCGGTAAGCCATGGGGGTGATCTTTACAGGGGAAACAGGGGATCTGACCCCTTAATGGGTCAAACCAGTCCAGCGTGGCGCATTGATTTGGGGCAATCCCAGCAAATCCATCACCCGGCTGACGCTGTGGTCAACCATCTCGGCGATGGTTTGCGGCCGGTGGTAGAAGCCGGGCACGGGTGGGAAGATGATGCCGCCCATTTCGGTCACGCTGGTCATGTTGCGCAGGTGGGCCAGGTTCAGGGGGGTTTCGCGCACCATCAAAATCAGTTTGCGCCGCTCTTTGAGCATCACATCGGCGGCGCGGGTGATCAGGTTGTCGGACATGCCATGCGCCACAGCCGCCAGGGTGCGCATGGAACAGGGTGCGACCACCATGCCGTCGCAGCGAAACGAGCCACTGGCAAGGGCGGCACCCACATCGTGGACCGGGTAAACCACATCGGCCAGGGCTTCAACGCTTGCGCGGGGCATGTCCAGCTCTTGCTGCACATTGAGCCAACCGGCTTCAGACACCGTCAAATGGGTTTGCACGCCAGGAAGTTCGTGCAGCAGTTGCAGCAACCGAACGCCGTACACCGCACCACTGGCTCCTGAGATGGCCACCACGATGCGGCGTGGCGTGTGTGTGGGGTGTTCGCCCAAAGGCGGGGCTCCTACGCAAGACATGACGGTGACCGCTGTGTGCGTTGAATCACCGGGGTTTCAGGTTGCCCAGACGCGATCTGAAGTGCTCACGTGCTTGCGCCAACACATGGCGCGGGTGGAATTGGGCGATGTTGAACACCGGCAGCTCGATGGCGTCGATGGTGTTCTTGACCAAAAGGCCCAATTCGGTGTCGCCTTCCATGGCCAGACGGCGGTTGAAAAACAAGGTGTCAGGGTCTTCCTGGCGGCGTGCCAGCAGCACAAAATCATGCGCGCTGGCGCTGATGGTGAGGTCGGCATCGCCCTTGTTCTGGCAAGCCACAAAACGGTCGTTTTTCCATTCAAAGTCAAACGCCCATTGCGCATCCAGCACGCAAAGACGCAGCTTCTTGCCGAGCAGCATCTGCGTCACATCGGACTGAAGTTGTTTGGCCAGCGCCAGATTGAGCCCGGAGACAAACAACATGGAGCCGGGGTAAGCGGGAAGCCGACCGAGCAACTGGCCTACGGGCTTGGGGATGGCGTAAGGGGTGGCTTGCATGATGAAATCCTTTGCAATGGAGTCGGAAGGCGCAGTCGCTCAGGCGGTTTGCGACTCGGGGGCCAGTTGGTCCAGTCCGGGTTTGCCGTACCAATAGCCGTTGCAGGGCTTCTCGGGCATCAGCGTGAGCAACTCGACGTTGGCGGATGCGGCATCCTTGCGGTTCTGAATCACAGCCTGGAAAAGCTCAATGATACGCGGGGTGTGCTGCGCCTGTGGGCTGATGCGCACCACCTCGACCCCCATGGCTTTCATGGCGGGCAACTCGGGCAGCAGGTTGTGCACGCGGGCGGATTGGGTCTGGATGCCGTTGAGCACCAGAAATTCTTCACTTTCGCGGGTGCGCATCATCAGGCCGTCGGGATGGTCCATGCATTTGAACTGGCAGTCATCCTTGGGCAAATTGCAATGCCGCGCCGTGAAACAACGGGCTGAAAAGGCCAATGGCATGCGGCCATAGGCAAACACTTCGGCTTGTACCCCGGCAGGACGGCCTGCGAGCATCAGAGCCAGGTCGTCGCGCCCCATTTCCAGCGGCATGACCCAGCGGTGAATGCCAAGCGCAGCCATCCATTGCAGGGTCGGCAGGTTGTAGATGTTCAGGTGGGGCCCGGCGACAAACGGTGTTTTGCCTTCAACACAGTGCACCGCGCCCATGTCGTTGGCTTCGACCATGAATTGGCCGTTGGCCGTGATTTTGTGCAGCACCGTGACATCGGCACCCGATTCAATCAAGACCTGTGTGGACAGCACCACTTCCTTGCCCGCGTCACGCAGCGTCGCAGCGATGTCAAACCAGTCATTCAGTCGCACCTCGTGGCGACGTGAACACACGGCTTCGCCCAGGTAAACGATATCGACCGGGCTGGCGGCCACGGCTTCGTAGAAGGCCAGCACTTCGTCGCGCGGCCAGTAGTACAGGATGGGGCCAAGAGCTAATTTCATAGGACTAATTCAATTTCTTAAGGGCGTACGCCAAGTCGGCGCAACGACGCTGGGGCGACTTTTCGTGCGTCCATTACTTCCACGGCCGGTGGTAGGCACCTAACGTATGTTGTTGGCCTTCAGCCACCTTGTCGAGTTCACTGAACCAGGCGGGTTTGGCACTGTAGTGATGCGGGTTGGCGCGGCAGCTGTCGATGGCTTGCCGCCACACCTTGGTCACCTGCGCGACGTACGCCGGGCTGCGCTGGCGGCCTTCGATCTTGATCGCGCTGACACCCATTTTCATCAACTCGGGTAGTAAAGACAGGGTGTTGAGGCTGGTAGGTTCTTCGATGGCGTAGTAGTTGTGGTCGTCACCGACATCAAAACGGCCTTTGCACAACGTGGGGTAGCCTGCACTTTCACCGGCAGCGTAGCGGTCGATCAGCACGCCGTTGAGGCGCGATTCGCGGCCCTGCGGGGTTTCAACCCAGCGCACCGCTTTGGGAGGCGAGCACACGCCGTTGGTGTTGGGTGCTTCGCCGGTGACGTAACTCGACAAGGCGCAACGTCCTTCGACCATCACACACAGGCTGCCAAAACCAAATACTTCAATTTCAACCTTGCTCTTTTCCAGCACCTGTTCCACCTGTGTCAGGGACAGCACGCGCGGCAAGACGGCTCGGGCGATGCCGAAGTGCTGGTAATAAAAGTCCAGGGCTTCGTAGTTGGTGGCAGAACCCTGCACAGACAAGTGCAGGCGCAACTGCGGTTGGTGTTTGACGGCATAAGCCATCATGCCGGGGTCGGCCAGGATGACCGCATCTACCCCGCTGTGGGCGGCGCGGTCAACGGCGCGTTGCCAAAGATCGGCTTTGGCAGCTTGTGGATAGGTATTCAGTGCCACAAACACTTTGCGACCATGGTCATGGGCGTAGCGAATGCCGGCCTCGATGGCGGCTTCGTCAAAGTTCAGTCCGGCAAAGTTGCGGGCGTTGGTGGCATCGCGAAAACCCAGGTAAACGCAGTCGGCGCCGTTGTCTACGGCCGCCTTCAGTGCAGGCAGGCTACCTGCGGGGCACACCAGCTCCATGCGCGAAGCAGTGCGCTCGGCAGGTGGAGTTGTCAAGGTGGAAGCTGTTGCAGAATTCATAGTGCTTGTAACGAGCGTCGTTCAAGACGCTTAAAAGGTCAAGCCGCGTAGGTTAACCATGCTGCCGGTTCCCGTAAATGATGTAAGTCAACGAATTCAGGAAAAATCACGTCAATTGGGCCTGGTTTGTCCGTTGCGCGCGTGGCCG
>CAIOAQ010000371.1 GCA_903856025.1 uncultured beta proteobacterium | reverse complement strand
TACTTCCAAACCGGGTAACGATTCATGATCGCCCTTCTGACATCAAACTGAGAAACGCCGGCACCATTTCAATGGCACCGTAACGAGTTGTCTTACTTGACGCTGCCTTTGGGCAACACCTGCACGATCGCGCTGCGCTGCAGCTGGACTTCCACGCCAGCGGCCACTTCGAGGCTGACAAACCCTTCGCCCAACTTGGTGACTTTGCCAAGCAAGCCACCCGCGGTCGCGACTTCATCGCCCTTGGCCAAAGCATCAATCATGGCCTTGTGCTCTTTGGATTTTTTCATTTGTGGCCGGATCATCACAAAATACAGCACCACAAACATCAACACCAGCGGCAACATGCCCATCAGGGACGATTGCACATCACCACCAGCGGCGGTTTGAGCGAAAGCAGAAGATATAAACAAAGCAAACTCCAAAGATAAAACCAGATAAATAAGCGAACCATCAGCCTGAACAGGCTGTTTTATGACGCTTGGAGGCAACGCGGGATTGTAAGCGGCTACCTTCGCACGCACGCATCAGCCAACCCAGCGTGCTTGCAGGTCGGGTCAGGAACCGACAGGACGCAACGCCGCCAACAGAATCTCCCATTGTTTTAATGCTGCACCGCTCGCCTTGGCCTTGACATGGCCAAAGCCGCGGATGTCTTGCGGGATGGCAGCCAGTCTGCATGAAATTTGATAGCGCTCTGCGCTTGTTTTACAGGGGCCAGAACTCAATTTTTCATAAATTTCATGAAGCACCTGCTGATAGCGATCCACCCAGGCACGCTCCTGGCGGCGTTCGTCGGTGTAGCCAAAAATGTCCAGCGCGGTGCCTCTCAAGCCCTTCAGGTTCGCCAAAACTTTGAAAGCTGTCCCGACCCAGGGGCCAAAACGCTGTTTGACCAATTCACCCTTGTCGTTGGTTTTTGCGAACAACGGTGGCGCCAGATGGAAGTGCAATTCAACGTGACCTTCAAATTGCGCTGCGATTTGCTCGGCAAAACCACCGTCAGAGTGCAGTCGCGCCACTTCATACTCATCTTTATAGGCCATGAGCTTGAAAAGATTTCTGGCAACTGTCTCGCTGAGCACCGTCTTGCCCCACAGGGCATCCACTTGCTGAATCTTCTCAATGGCGTTGCGGTACTGCTGGGCATAGGCGGCGTTTTGGTAGCGGCTCAAAAAAACCGTGTGGATGGCCACCAACTCATCCACTGACAATTTTTTGACGAAGGTGATCACCTGGCGGGTTTGGAGAAGCGACTGCACGGCGGCCAGATCATGCGCACATTGACGGCCCCATTCAAACGCCGCCTGGTTATTGGCCACCTGAACCCCATTCAGGGCCATGGCGCGCATCAGCGCCGCATAACTTAACGGAACCTTGCCCTTTTGCCAGGCGTAACCCAGCATCAACGGGTTGGTGTAGATCGAGTCACCCAACGTGGCCAGAGCCACCTGCTCTGCGTCGAACACACCCAGTTGGTGCACACCAACGGTTGCGGTAATCGCGGATTCGCACCCCCCTTCAGGGAATTGCCATTGTGGGTCATGCACAAAAGCCGCCGTGGGCGTGGCGTGGCTGTTGAGTGCTACGTAGGTTCGGCCCGTCCGCATCACCGCCAGCGTGGTTTTGCTGGCGGCCACGATCGCATCGCAGCCTATCACCAGGTCGGCGCAGGCCGTGTCCACCTTGCTGGTAAAAATGGATGCCTGCTGGTTGGCCACTTGCACAAAACTCCAGGTCGCGCCGCCCTTTTGTGCCAGACCACCAGAATCCTGGGTCACCACAGCCTTGCCATCCAGATGCGCGGCCATGCCCAACAACTGGCCAATGGTGATCACCCCGGTACCGCCTACCCCGCCAACCACCATGCCCCAGGCTGAGGTGGTGTCAGGTAAAACGGGCTCGGGCGGGGCAGGCAGTGCGGCCAAGCTGCCTTTGGGATCTTTTTTGGACTTCTTGAGTTGCCCGCCCTTGACCGTGACAAAGCTGGGGCAAAAGCCTTTGACGCAAGAAAAATCCTTGTTGCAACTGCTTTGATTGATGCTGCGTTTGCGTCCGAGTTCGGTTTCGAGCGGCTCGATGCTCAAACAATTGGACTGCTCACCACAGTCACCGCAGCCTTCGCATACGGCGGCGTTGATAACCACCCGCTCGTCGGGCTCCGCCAGACTGCCGCGCTTGCGTTTGCGGCGTTTTTCGGTGGCGCACATCTGGTCATAAATGATGGCGGTGGTGCCTTTGAGCTCACGAAATTCGCGCTGGATACGGTCAAGTTCATCGCGGTGGTGCACCGTCACGCCCCCCGCCAGCGGCACACCCGCGTATTTCTCAGGCTGATCGGTCACGATCACCAGCTTTGCCACCCCTTCACTGACCAGGCTGGCCATGATCTGCAACACACTGTGGCCTTCTGCACGCTCGCCCACGCGTTGACCACCGGTCATGGCGACCGCATCGTTGTACAGAATCTTGTAGGTGATGTTCACACCCGCCGCAATGCTTTGGCGTATCGCCAGCAATCCACTGTGAAAGTAAGTGCCATCCCCCAGGTTGGCAAACACATGGGCATCGGTGGTGAAGGGTTGCTGGCCAACCCAAGCCACCCCCTCACCGCCCATCTGGCTGAAGGTGCTGGTGGAGCGGTCCATCCACACCGTCATGTAATGGCATCCAATGCCGGCCAGGGCGCGGGAGCCTTCGGGTACGCGGGTGCTGGTGTTGTGCGGGCAGCCGCTGCAGAACCAGGGTTTGCGCTCGCCGGTGTCGCCTTTGACTTCCAGCGCGCTGCGCTCTTTGGCATCCAACAAGGCCAGGTGCAGGTCCATACGTGCGCCAACGTCTTCTGGCACCCCCAGCTTTTTCAGCCTTCTTGCAATGGCACGGGCCACCAGCGCCGGGCTGAGGTCGGCCTTGGCGCGCAGCAACCAGCTGGCTCCGGGGTTGGGTCGACTCCACTCGCCGCCACCTTCGTCATCACCTTCAAACTTGCCCACCACAGTGGGGCGCACGTCGGCGCGCCAGTTGTACAGCTCTTCTTTAAGTTGGTACTCAATGACCTGGCGCTTTTCTTCCACCACCAAGATCTCTTGCAAGCCTTGGGCAAAGTCACGGGTGATGCTGGCCTCCAGCGGCCAGACCACGTTGACCTTGTGCAAGCGAATGCCCAGGCGTTGGCAAGTGCGCTGGTCCAATCCAAGGTCATGCAGGGCTTGACGGGTGTCATTGAATGCCTTGCCGCTGGCAATGATGCCAAAACGGTCTTGTGCGGTGGAGATGACGTTGTGATTGAGCCGGTTGGCGCGCACATAGGCCAGCGCGGCATACCACTTGTGCTCCATCAAACGCGCCTCCTGCTCCAGCGGCGGATCAGGCCAACGAATGTGCAGCCCGCCAGCGGGCATTTCAAAATCTTGCGGTATCTGGATACGAACACGACCCAGGCTGACATCCACCGAACTGCTGGACTCCACCACCTCCTGAATGGTCTTCATGCCCGCCCATACGCCTGAAAAGCGGCTCAATGCGATGGCGTGCAAGCCCATGTCGAGAATGCCCTGTACATCCGACGGAAAAAACACCGGCAGGCCACAGGCCTTGAAGATATGGTCACTCTGGTGCGCAGCGGTTGAACTTTTGCTGACGTGATCGTCCCCGGCAACCGCCACCACCCCACCATGACGTGCCGTGCCCGCCATGTTGGCATGTTTGAACACGTCCGAGCTGCGGTCCACCCCTGGTCCCTTGCCATACCAAATACCAAACACGCCGTCATATTTCTTGCTCTGCGGATACAAATCCAACTGCTGGGTTCCCCAAACGGCAGTGGCGGCCAGTTCTTCATTGACACCCGGCTGAAACACAACCTGGTTGGCCACCAGATGCTGTCGCGCCGCCACCAACGCCTGGTCATAGCCACCCAAGGGTGAG
>CAIOAQ010000370.1 GCA_903856025.1 uncultured beta proteobacterium | reverse complement strand
GACCGAAATTGATGCCGAGCTGAAACGGGTGACTGACCGGATACTCACCATGATCAACGGGCTAACGGCATGAGTTTTCCGCGATACCCGGAGTACAAGGACAGCGGCGTGGAGTGGCTGGGGGAGGTGCCGGGGCATTGGGGAGTGTGGAAGCTCGCGCACGCCTTTGCCCAAATCGGAAGTGGAACTACGCCCAAGACCGACAACCGTGCGTACTACGACGGTGGTGACATTCCGTGGGTCAATACAGGGGACTTGAATGACGACGAGCTTAATGAATGCGAAAAGCGAATCACCGCATTGGCAATTGCTGACCATTCATCACTAAAAACCTATCCGACAGGATCACTGCTGATCGCAATGTACGGTGCGACTATTGGAAAGCTCGCAATTCTGAACTTCTCGGCGACCGTGAATCAGGCTTGTTGTGTCTTTGCGGGCAAGTCAGAGATTGCCTCGAAATTCATGTTCTATTGGTTTCTCGGTTTGCGTCAGCAAATCATTAGCCTTGCTACTGGCGGCGGCCAGCCAAACATTAGTCAGGACATTCTGCGATCTCTGCGAGTTGCCAGTCCACCCCTCCCCGAACAAACCAAAATCGCAGCCTTCCTGGACCGCGAAACCGCGAAGATTGATGCGCTGGTAGAAGAGCAGCGGCGGCTGATGGAGTTGCTGAAAGAAAAGCGCCAGGCCGTCATCTCCCACGCCGTCACCCGGGGCCTGAACCCCCACGCACCCATGAAGCCGTCCGGCATCGAATGGCTGGGGGATGTGCCGGAGCATTGGGATGTTGGCCCTCTGAAACGCTTCTGGAGCGTGACCGATTGCAAGCATGTCACTGCAGAATTTGTTGATGATGGAATTCCACTCGCTAGCATTCGTGAGGTTCAAAGCCGTTGGGTGATGCTTGAAAACGCAAAGTGCACGACTGAGTATTTCTACGAGTTACTCGTCGAAGGCGGTCGCCAACCATTACCAGGTGATCTGATTTTTTCCAGAAATGCCACCGTTGGTGAAGTTGCCCAGGTCCATGCTGACCATCCTCGGTTTGCCATGGGTCAGGACGTTGTTTTACTCCGCAAGCTCTCGCAGAGCGATTCGTCCGACTACTTACAGCATGTGATTCGCTCACCAATTATCATCTTGCAACTGGCAAACATGATGATCGGGTCCACTTTTAAACGGATCAACGTCGAAGAAATTCGGTCATTTCTCATGCCATCTCCGCCTCCAGCTGAGCAGACAGAAATCGCTATTTTTCTGGAGGATGAAGTTGAAAAGTTCGACACCCTCACCACCGAAGCCCAACGCGCTATCGACCTGCTGCAAGAGCGTCGCATCGCGCTGATTTCCGCCGCCGTCACCGGCCAGATCGACGTGCGGGGTGTCGTGTAATCACTATGTTTTCAATAGCTGCTTACGCATATTTTACGAGGGCTAGAGGCCTATTTTTCATACAAGATCAGGTTACCCAAGCGATCTAGCTACTTGAGTTGCAAAGGAGCTGTGACATGACCAAGAAAACCTCTGTGCGCACCATCAACGGCATTGAAATTGAAATGGGTTCCGACAATGTGTTTGCCGACTTGGGCCTGCCCGTTGATGCTGGCGTTTGCCTGATTTCTGAACTTTAGCTAAAATAGCCATTAAGCCTTTCAGGAGACCCCCATGCAAGTCACTGCCACCCAAGCCAAGAACCGTTTTGGCGCGATCTGCGCTCAGGCCAAAGATGGGCCGGTCTTTGTGGAGAAGGACGGGCGCATTGACTCCGTCATCTTGTCTGCGAAGCAGTTTTCTGACCTTCAGACAGCCAACCAGACCGAAACGCTGGCGCAGCGCAAAGCCCTGTTCGAGCAGTCGCACAGCGCCTGGATTGCCGAGCAAAACCAGCGCTTTGAAGCGCATGGCCTGTGGTGCGACGACATGCGGGTTTGGTAAGCCAGCATGCAGTTCGATGTTTTTGAAAACCCCAGTCCACGCATGCGCGATGTCTATCCCTATGTGGTGGATGTTCAGAGCGACCTGCTCAGTGCCCTGGCCACCCGCATGGTGGTGCCCTTGGCCGTCACGGCCCTCGCCGCCAAAGACCTGCCACGCCGACTGTGCCCGCTCATCACTGTGAAGAACCAGCCGTTGATGTTGGTGCCATTTGAAGCGGCCCCCCTGGACAAGCGATTGCTCAAGGCTGAAATCACCTCCATCCGTGAACGCTCCCATGAGATCATCGCTGCAATGGATGCGGTGCTAAGCGGCATCTGACGACACCCGGGAGGGCCAATGAGCCTGCATAAAGAAATCAGCTTTGAGCTGGAAATTTGTCAACACCTGTCACAAAACGGCTGGCTATATACCGAAGGCGATGCCGCAGGCTATGACCGAGCCCGCGCCCTTTTCCCCGCCGATGTGCTGGCCTGGGTGCAAGCCACCCAACCCAAAGCCTGGGAGACGCTTGCCAAGAACCACGGCAGCAAGGCTTCCGATACCCTGCTCACCCGCT
>CAIOAQ010000369.1 GCA_903856025.1 uncultured beta proteobacterium | reverse complement strand
GCCACCAGCACCACCACCAGCATGGCCATCAAAATCGCCGCACCGCCCTGCGCCAAGCGCCGGGGGGATCGTGCCTTGCCGCCAAGCCCTGTCATTTGCTTGCCCCGACCACCGGGCGCACCCAGTCACGTGTCAGCGTTCCGCTGATGGCTTGGCCTACGCTCAGGTTCAGCACCAACCGCACCCCGTCCGGCGTGACACCTGCGGTTGTTGGCGCTGGCGCGCCCGACGTACCACTCTGGGCAGGGGGGCTTTGCGAAGTACCTTCACTGGACTGCGGATGGGTCCAGGCGTTCTCGCGGTAGTAATAAATTTGCCAGGCATCCAGCGGCACGGTGCGCACCTCTAAATTTCGGTCGTCATCACTGGGGGTTTGTGCCCATATTTGCGCTCTTTTCCAGGCCAGATCAAGTTCACCACGGGCGCGCAACTCGGGCGACTGCCAGCGCATCCAGTAGCCCACCCCGTTGACCGAGCGCATTGCCCAGGCCACCACGTGCAAACCGGCTCCATCACCGGCAGCACTGCGGCGCAGAACACGCAGCACACGGCCATCCCAATCCAGACTGGGCAGGTTGGGCTGCTCGGCCATGGCATCCAGATCAGCACCCCACTGCCCCAGCGTGACCTGCAAGGCCTGCACATCGTCGCTGCGCTGCTGCAACTGGGCCTGCGAGCGGCCGATGCCGTCCAGGCCGCGCCAGCTGAGCACGGCCATCAAAGCCATCAGGCTGATGGCCACCAGCAGTTCGATCAGCGTGAACCCGCCCGAAGGATGGTGTTTCATCAATACCGTCCCACCACCGTACTGACGCGCCAGATCGGCACTTCACCGTCCAGCACCTGGGCATCCGCACGACTGAAGTTCGGATTGGGCGTTTGACGCACTGACAGCATCACCGTCAGGCTGCGGCCAGCCTGTTCACACACACTGCTGGTGTCGCCTACACCCGGCAATTGACGCGCCAGTCGAATCTGTGTCAGCGCGTTTTCAGCACACAACTGAGCCAGCAGCATGTCAGACTGACGCTGCGCATGGCGGGTGATGGCACCGGTCGCCATCAAGCCAGCCGTCAGGGAAATGGCCACAATACCCAGCGCAACCAACACCTCTACCAGAGTGAAGCCAGCATGGCGATGACGTGCGGTGAGTCGCTTCATGGCTGCACCTGTACCGCAAAGGGCCTCACCCCATCTGTGGCCATTCGAAGGCTCTTGTCGGGCTGGCTGCGCGATGTCAGGGTGATGGTCTGCGGGGCGATGATCGGGTCCGGGCCCAGCACCACATCCACGGGCAACCCAGCCTGGGTACCTGTGGTGGGCACCTCCACCCGTGCACTGGTGTCGGCATCCAGCCAATTCGTGGGCAGCTGAGCTTCGCCGCTTGCCAACGCAGGCAAGCCGTCAAAAAGAAAACCCTGTGCGGTGGCCCGCCATCGCACAGGCACACCACTGAGCTGGGAACGCGCCCTGGCTGACTCCAGAAAAGCCGACAACCGCAGCGCCTCGCGCTCCAGCTGGTTTTGTGTGCTGTCACGCATGGAAAAACCCACCCCAGCCGATGCGATGGCGATGATGGCCAACACCACCAGCAGCTCCAACAGGGTGAAGCCCCGATGTCCATGGCCCATGGCTGGGCGCAAGGCACTCATCGAACGAACATCAAGGCTGCCAGCTGCCGATGTCAGCGTTCCTGCCATCGCCACCGGCCTGACCATCAGCCCCGTAGGACATCACATCCACCTCACCTTTGATGCCAGGGTTCAGGTACACGTAGGGCGTACCCCAAGGATCTTTGGGCAATTGATCGAGGTACGTCTTCCAGTTGCCAGGTATGGGGCCCACCGTGGGTTTGACCAGCAAGGCCTGCAGCCCTTGTTCAGCCGTCGGGTAGCGTTGGTTGTCCAACTTGTAGAGTTTGAGCGCCTGCATCAGGTTGGTGACATCTGTTTTGGCCGCAGTCACACGGGCATCGTCCGCCCGGTCAAGCACATTGGGCACGATCAGGGCGGCGAGCACACCAATGATGAGCAGCACCACCATCAGCTCGATCAGTGTGAAGCCGCGTTGGATACGCCCAAAAACTGGCAGTGATTTGTTTTTCATGGCAATTGAAGTCAGGTCAAAATAGGAAATCCCAATCCAAATCACGTTTTTCCCGGCTTGAAATCACGCTCAAAGCGAAAAGACAGCAAAGTAAAGCGACAACAACAACGATTTAAAAGTGGAATCTGACCTGAGATGATAATCCAGCCCATGCACAGCCTAAGTCCCTCCTCCTACTCCAACCCTTGGGTCACACGTTTGGTCACCCTGTTGCTGGCCGCTATTGTCGCCGCCAGTGCGGGCTACTGGGTGCTCCGATGGCCGGCACCGTCCAGTCCCCTTGGAGTGAACACACTGGCGCCTACTGCAGCCAGACAGGTCGACACCCGCAAAGTGGCCCAACTGCTCGGCGCCAGTCGATTCGCCGCAACTGCGGGTGATGCCACTTCAACCATCAGCCTGGCTTCCAATTACAAGCTGCTTGGGGTGATTGCCGTTGGGCAGCACAATGGCAGCGCCCTGATTTCAGCCAACAGCAAACTGGCCAAGCCCTACCGTGTAGGCGAACACGTCAGCGACGACCTGGTGTTGCTGGCGGTCAACGCCCGCAGTGTCACTTTGGCACCGAATCTGAAAGAGCCTGCCGTTGTCACGCTGGAACTTCCGTTAACGCCCGGAATGAACAGCACACCATGAGCACCAAAAACCGGTACCAATTGCAGGTACAGGTCAAGCCGCGCTACCTGGCGGATCAATCTGACCCTGCACAGGGACTGTATTTTTTTGCTTACGTCGTCACCATCCGCAACACCGGCAGCGTCGCAGCACAACTGATTTCACGCAGTTGGAGCATCAATGATGCCAATGGCTACATTGAAAAAGTCAAAGGTCTGGGGGTGGTGGGAAATCAGCCCTTTTTGCAACCTGGTGAAGCCTTTGAATATGCCAGCAGCACACGGCTGCGTACCCCCACGGGCACCATGCATGGCAGCTACTTTTGCGTGGCGGAGGACGGTGAACGGTTTGATGTCGATGTACCCATGTTCGTACTGGATGCTCTGAGCGAAAGTGGCGGCTCGCACACCCTGCATTGATGCCCATGCCCGACCAGCCAGATCTCTCGGAACTACTCGATACCCTGGACCCGCATACCGACCTGGTGTACCGCCATCTTTGGCTGATTGCGCTGCTGAACTGGGTGCGTGGCAGCAGCAACTCGGTGCCACGCGCGGTGGCACGCATCACGCTGCTGTTGGACGCGCTGGACCAGCGCCCGGCGACACGTACCAAGTTTCAGGCATGGTGGCATGTGCTGCTGGGCACCGTGGATGCCACCGCACTGCTGGCGGGCTACGGTTTTTCATCACACAGCGCGTTTGCCAGCGAGCTGTTTGAGCGCCTGCGCCTGAAGTGGCTGCCTACGACACCCGAAACGGCAGATGCATCCACGCTGTTTTCACTGGTCTTGCATGATGCCTTTGATGCCCAGTGGCTCAGCGCGCTGGACGAGACCATGCTGGCGCGCTTGGCACACCTGCTGGAAACCCCCTGCCTGAATGAGACGATGGGGGCCTGTGCGTGGATACCGGTCAGCCAGCAACACCTGGTCACCCAATGGCAAGCCACCCTGCTGGAGGCGCTGACGTTTTGCACCAGCCAGATCCGAGCCGCCGGTTTTTCACCCGAACTGCGCCTGCGCATGAGCACCCCGGCACTGGAGGTTGCACCGTTTCACGCCCTGACAGCGGACTTTGACACCCTGCAAGCAGCCTTTCTGGCCAGCCCACAGCAACCCAGTGCGGCCCTGCTTGCGGCGCTGGCGCGCTACCTGGAACGTCTGGACGCCTGCCGCCATGCCGCTGCCTCGGTCTACACCCACCTGGACAGCTACGGCATTTCGGTCAATCTGGTATTTCAGTTGCGCCAGTTGCGCACCCGCGTGATGCGCATTCGCGTGCTGCTGGATTGTTTGCTGGCGCCACAAGCTCCGCACCCCACCGCACAGTTGCTGGCAGATCTGGTCAATGTGGGTCAACAGCGACGCAGCGTGCGCGCACTCATCAAAGAGAATTCCTCCCTACTGGCGGCCAAGGTGGCTGAGCGCAGCTCTGAAACAGGTGAGCACTACATCACACGCAACCGCAGCGAATACTTCCAGATGCTGCGAGATGCGGCTGGTGGCGGTGCCGTCATGTCAGTCACCACACTGATGAAGTTTGTGGTGCTTTCGCTGGGCATGTCCGCGTTCTGGAGCGGCTTTTTTTCCGGAATGAACTATGCACTGAGCTTTGTACTGATCCAGTTGCTGCATTACACGGTAGCCACCAAACAACCCGCCATGACCGCGCCGGCCATGGCGGCCAAGCTCAAAGACTTGAGCAGTCCCGGTGCCATTGAAGGCTTTGTCGATGAGGTCGCGCACCTGGTGCGATCGCAGGTGGCCGCGGTGGTCGGCAATCTGGCATTGGTCGCCCCCATGGTGTTGGTGATCAGCGCCTTGATGTGGTGGCTCTTTGGTGCGCCGATGATCAACGCCGCGGAGGCTGAACACGTACTGCACAGCCTGGACCTGCGTGGCCCCACCGCGGTGTTTGCAGCATTCACGGGTGTGCTGTTGTTTGCCTCGAGCATTCTGGCGGGTTGGGCCGAGAATTGGTTCGTACTGCATCGCCTGGACTCCGCCATCCGCTACAACCCGCGACTGACGGCCGCGCTGTGCAAAGACCGCGCCAAGCGATTGTCGGCGTTCATGCTCCGCAATATCGCAGGCTTGCCCGCCAATGTGTCGCTGGGGCTGATGCTGGGGCTGATTCCCGCCTTTGCGGCATTTTTTGGCCTTGGTCTCGAAGTGCGCCACGTCACGCTGTCGACCGGACAACTGGCTGCAGCAATTGGCCATCTCGGTACGGATTTGCTCACACAAAGCCTCTTTTTGTGGTGTATGGCGGGTATTTTGATGACCGGTGTGGTCAACGTCGGGGTGAGTTTTTACTTGGCGTTCCGCCTGGCGTTGCGCGCGCACAATGTCGGCGCGGTGGACCGCACCCGCATACGCCAAGCCATCCGACAACGGGTGCGTACACAACTGGGCAGTTTTTTCTGGCCGACACCGGTCGTCTCTGCCCCTGTACAGAAAGATACCAACCGTGGGTGAATTCGACCTGATTGCACGCTATTTCAAGCGCCCCACACGGCGCGCCGCATTGGGCATTGGCGACGACTGTGCCCTTTTGCAACCCGCCTGCGGCTGCCAGTTGGCCATCTCCAGCGACATGCTGGTGCAGGGTCGCCATTTCTTTGCCGATGTGGACCCGCGCACGCTGGGACACAAGGCGCTGGCGGTCAACCTGAGCGACCTGGCCGCCTGTGGCGCCAAGCCGCTGGCCTTCACACTGGCGCTGGCCTTGCCCGAGGTGAACGAGCCCTGGCTCGCAGCGTTCTCCGAAGGCCTGTTTGCGCTGGCCGATGCGCATGGCTGCGAGCTTATTGGTGGCGATACCACCGGTGGCCCGTTGAACATCTGCATCACGGTGTTTGGTGAAGTGCCGGTGCATCAAGGCCAATCCCTGGCCCTGTTGCGATCAGGCGCTCAGGTGGGTGACGATCTGTACGTCAGCGGAACCATCGGTGATGCCCGCCTGGCACTGGATGCCATGCTGGGCCATTTGCCATTGCCGCTCGAAGTGCTGGCAACCGCACGGGTGCGGCTTGAAACACCGACACCGCGCGTCGCTCTGGGTCTGGCCTTGCGCGGGCTGGCCACCTCGGCCATCGACATCAGCGACGGGTTGCTGGGCGACTTGGGTCACATTCTGGAACGTTCAGGCGTAGGGGCCACAGTGCAGGCCGATGACGCTATTGAATCAATAGCTGCTTACCAAGACAATACGAGGGGCAGCAACCAATTCGGCACAAATTTATCGAAAGATCAGTGGCGCAGCCTGGCCTTGGCGGGTGGTGACGATTACGAGCTGCTGTTCACCGCACCCGTGGCGCAACGCGCGGCCATCGAGTCAGCGGCGCAGGCGGCGCACACACCGGTGCGGCGCATTGGCCACATCGATGCCGAACCCGGTTTGCGGGTGATCGATGCGCAGGGCCAGCTGTTGCCCAACAGCTACGCGTCGTTTGACCACTTCGCCTGATTCCTTTTCTAAATCATCCGTGCCGTTGTTGCCCACTGGCTGTCGGCGTGATTGCGCACTGCGTGCACAGCAGCATCGCCAATCTGCTCAGTGCGCCCCAGGGATCGGCTGGCCAATCAGGTTGTTTCAAGCCTTTGACAATGCCGTCCACCTGGTGTGCAGCCTGCAGCAAATGCGCCAGCTGGGCATTACTTAAACGCGGCAACACGCGTTCAAAAAGTCGCTCTTTGTTGCCCCATACCCGCTGCTCCCGCAGGGCCATCGGCAACGGTTTGCCCTGACCCATGGCATCTTTGACCCGCTTCAAGGCGCGAATGTCCTCAGCGAGGGTGTAGTGCACCAGCACCTCGGCCTCGCCCTCGGCCCGCAAACCATCAAGCATGCGTTGCACCCGCTCGTGCTGGCCAGCCAACACCGCCTCACTTAGCTTGAAGACGTCAAAACGCGCCACATTGAGCACCGCGCTTTCGATTTGCTCAAAGCCCAGTTCACCGGCAGGATGCAAGAGCGCCAGTTTTTGAATTTCCTGGTGTGCCGCCAGCAGGTTGCCCTCGACCCGGTCGGCAAAAAATTGCAGCGTGCGTTGTCCTTCAACCCCCACCACCACGCGCTGGCCTTGCGCAGCCAGCCGCTGGGCAATCCACTGCGGCAATGCGGCGCGCTCGACCGGGCTGACTTCGATGGTGATGCCGCCTTCGAGTGCGGCAAACCAGGCACTGGATTTGGTCAACCGGTCCAGCTTCGGGAGGATCACCAGGGTCAGTGTGCTGTCATTCCCGCGCGATTGCGCCACCAGCTGCTGCAGGGCAGCGCTGCCCTCTTTGCCCGGTTTGCCAGACGGAATGCGCAACTCCAGAATCTGTTTATCAGCAAACAAGCTCAAAGAACCACCAGCCGCCAGCACCTCACTCCAGTCAAAATGGGCACCGCTGGCGGTGTGCGAGGTGCGTTCGGTAAAACCCTGCGCACGTGCGGTCGTACGTATGGCATCCAGCGCTTCCTGAATCAGCAGCGGCTCGTCACCCAGCAGGGTGTACAAGCTCCCCAGCCCTTTGGTCAAATGGGCAGACAGTTGCGGCAGCTGAACTTGCATGGTGGAGCTAAATAGGGTTTGACGGAAACAACATCGGACTCAATCCAGCTGTGCTGCCTGCACCTTGGCCAGGCGACGCAAGATTTGCTGGACGATGTCGGACTGCATGTCGCGGTACAGCAAGGCTTCTTCGGCCTCTTTAGCCAGCACGGCGGACTCGTTGAAGCTGATGTCACGCTGTTGCGAAATCTCAGCCCCTTCAATGAGGTCCTTGCCCTGGGGTGTACGCAAGCGCATTGTCACCCGCATGCGCAGCTGGAATTCACGCACCTGACCGGATGAATTCACCCCCACCACGACTTTTTCGCGCACTTCATTACCCACATCGAGCAGCAGTTGAGACTTCGTTGAAGGCTCATTGCCCTGCGCCACATGAACAGCCGGTCCAAAAGAGCGGCGCAATTCCTGCGCCACCGCGCTTCCAGGATTTGGCGTGACGGCGATGCTGCCAAAACTGTAGCTTTGGTCACCACGCAGCTTGAACCCACACCCGGCCACGGCACTGACGGCAGCCAAGGTCACCACCAGTCGTAAAGTGGAGCGCCGTGCTGAATCGGCGCAGATGTTCGACGTGAAGAAGAGCGCCATGCGTCAAAGCACCAGGTTGACCAAACGACCCGGCACCACGATGACCTTTTTGACTGTGGCCCCGTTGGCCAGCTTCAGGAACACCTCATTGGACAACGCGGCCTGCTCGATGGTGGCTTTATCGGCCGTGGCAGAGACCACAATGGACCCGCGCAGTTTGCCGTTGACTTGCAACATCAGCTCAATTTCATCCTGCACCAGCGCGCTGGGGTCCACCTGCGGCCAGGGTGTATCCAGTATGTCGCCAAATACACCTGCATAACCCAACTCCGACCACAAGGCATGCGCGATGTGCGGTGTGGCAGGGT
>CAIOAQ010000368.1 GCA_903856025.1 uncultured beta proteobacterium | reverse complement strand
GTGCCCGGCGTAGTCAGGTGTGGCAAAGCGCAATGTGAAATGCGGGTCTTTGGTGGTGATCAGGGTCATGTCAGTAGGTTGCAGGGTTGAGGTTGACCGCCAGTATCCTAACCCCGCATGGCTTCTCAATCCCTTGAGGGCAAGCACCACCCTGTGCAAGCGCGTTCAAGCCACTTCAAAACCGTCAACCACCCCCGCGCTGCATGTACAGATCAAACCGTGTCATGAACGCTTGGCGCTCGCTGTCGCTGACCCCGCCAAACCGGAAACTCACCAACAGGCGCGGCATGCTCACCTGAGCGATCACCCGCGGCTCAGCCACCTGCCACTTCAAGCCCAATGCACCATCGCCCACGCGCACACCCGCCGTGCCGGTTTGTAATTTCCAGTGGAGGTCGCCCACCGCACCGGGCAGCCAGCGCAGCCAGTCGGCTTCGGTGCAGCCCATGTCGCGCTCAAAGCGTTCAGGGTAAAAAGACTGCATAGTTGATAGCTGTATACCCTGTATTTACGAGGGCTAGGGGCCAATTTATTATATGAAAATTAGCCACCGGCGATGGGCGGCCAGATGGCTAGCACATCACCCTCATGCAGCGTTTGCGATGCGCGTTTGTCTGGTGCTATGTAAGCGCCATTCACCAGCACCAGATGGACCAATTTTTCGGGCAAACTAAACTGCTCAACCAGCTGACCAATGGTGGTGTCTGGCGTGATGTCCAGCGCCATCACATTGGTGTATTTCGCCTCGGGTGGCAGGTAGTCGGTCAAGGACGCAAAAAGTTTCAAGGTGATTTTCACAACACTGCGCCCAACCTCTTAACGCACACGTGCATCATTCGCACCCGACCATTGGCCCTGTCCCTGTGCGCAGGCCAGATAGGCTTGCATCAGCAGGGTCGGATCCGCCTTGAGCTGGTCTTTCCAGTCGCCCAGGTGCACCTGGCCCTCCACCAGCCCACGCATCACGCCAACGTGTTCAGTCCAGCCCACGCTGTTGCAGCCCACCAGCACGTCGTCCTTGAACTGCAGGCTCAGGTGACGACCAGCGGCTTGATCGGTCAATTCGGCATGCTCGCCCCCCGACACACCTTGCCAGTCACCAAAACTGCTGGAAATCAAGCCTAAAGTGTCCAGCACGTTGATTTGTGTGACACCTTTGAGTTCGGTTTTTGCGGGCAAACCTCTGGCATACGCCACCATGTTGGCCGCGGCCACGCGTGCCTGCTCGGCCGCGTTGGGCTGGATCGCGCTCACCATCATCTTGCCACTGACCTTGTCCAAGGCTTCGGCGCAGTCCCCGGCCGCATAGATGCCCGGCACATTGGTTTGCAAATGTTCATCGGTCAGCACCCCCAGCAAGCAGGTGATGCCGGAATGCTCCAGGTAGCCGATGGCCGGGCGCACCCCGGCGGCGCTGATGACCAGGTCCGCCTGCACGGTGCGGCCGTTGGAGAGCTTGACTTGCAGCGGTGCGCCCGGTGTGATCGACTCCACGCGGGTCGAGGTAAACACCTCCACGCCCTTGGCAGCCACCCAGTCACGGATCATGCCACCTGCTACTTCGCCCATCATGCGCGGCACCATGCGGTCACCCATCTCGACCACGCTCAATTTCACGCCACGCGCGGCCAGGGCTTCCATGATGATGCAGCCAATGAAACCGGCACCCAGCTGCAACACCCGCGCGCCCGGTTTGGCCAGTTGCATGATGGCGCGTGCATCGGCCAGCGTCCAGCAGGTGTGCACGCCCTCGCACTGGATGCCGGGAATGGGTGGGCTCACCGGGTGCGAGCCGGTGGCGATCAGCAAGGTGTCAAAGCTGATGCTTTCGCCGTTGGTAAGCACTATTGTTTTTGTAGCTGCTTGCACAGACTTCACGAGGGCTTGAAGCACATTTATCTTTAGATCTGCGAAATGGCTCGGGGTTTTACGCAGGTAGGTGCCTGACTCCTGAATGTTGCCTGCCAGCAGGTACGGGATGGCCATGCGCGAGTACGACGGCTCGGGCTCGTCGCCGATGAGGGTGATGGCATCAAGGGGTGCCAGTTTGCGAATAGTCTCGGCGGCAATCACGCCTGCAGGGCCGGCACCGAGGATGACGTGGTGGGTCATGGAAATCTCCAAAAAAATGGCATTTATCCGATGAGAACGGGGTCAGAGCACACGCCTTTTCGGCGGTGATCTGACCCCAATTTCATCTAGCGCTTTGGATAAGCTGAGGTTAAAGGCTCAGACGTTCGCGCGTTTCAGCGGTCGGGCGGCCTTCGGTGTCCCAGCCGCGGGCCGCGTAGTACAAAGGCAGCATGGTGGCCAGTTCGTTGAACTTGCCTTTGGCTGGTCCGGTTTTACAAGCCTCAGCCGCCGTCGTCAAGCGCGCGGGCAGGCTGTCGTCTTTGTTAGTGAAGCCAGCGCGGTTGTTGAACTCGCGCTCCATGTTCCAGATGCGCTCACCAATCTTGGCCAGTTCTTCAATGGTGTACTGCTCGCCACAGGCACCCTGCATTTGCGGTGACAGGTCTTGCAGGCCCCAGGCAAAGGTGGTGAAGATGCACAGGCCCGATGAGTCAAACGCGGCGGTGGCATCCTGGAAGGCTTTGACCAACTCGGGCTTGCCAGCAGACTCCAGCGGGTCGGTCTTGACCGGAATGCCCAGAATTTCTGAGGCGATGGTGTAACCGCGCAGGTGGCAGCCGCCCCGGTTGCTGGTGGCATAAGCCAGGCCAATGCCCTGAATGGCGCGACCGTCATAGGCCGGGAATTCCTGGCCCTTGCTGGACATGGACAGTTCCGGGTGGCCGTACTTGGCGGTCAGGCGTTTGGAGCCCTGGCCGATTTCCTTGCCAAAGCCGCGACCGTTGACGGTTTCCTCGGCCAAAAAGGCCAGCGCACGGGCTGAGCCAAAGGGCGCCTCAATGCCAATTTGCTCTTTTGTCAGCACACCCATGCCATAGAGTTCCATCACCGCGCCCACGGTGGCACCAAAGCTGATCGGGTCAATGCCCTCTTCGTTGCACAGCAGGTTGGCGTATTGCAGACATTCCAGGTCGTTCACGCCGTTGGCCGCGCCCAGTGCCCAGGCGGCTTCGTATTCCAGGCCGCCGTTGGCACCGCGGTACTGGGGCTTGTTTTCGATGGTGAAGTGGCCTTCGTCCATTTTGCTGATGCGCCCACAGGCGATGGTGCAGCCAAAACACGCCTGGTTGGTGACCAGGTGTTTTTTACCGTCGGTTTCGCGGGGTTTGGCCATGGCTTCTGCTCCGATGTCCTTGGCCCCTTCGAACTGGTTGTCCTGGTGGTTGCGGGTGGGCAACCCACCTACTTCGTTGATCACGCTCATCAGCACCTGGGTGCCCATGGCAGGCAGGCCGGTGCCGGTGACACCGTTCTCAGCGAGCACCTTTTTGGCGGCCTTTACTGCCGTCATGAAGGCTTTGGGGTCACGGATATTGCCCACGCCCTTGGTGCCGCGCACAGCAATGGCCTTGAGGTTTTTGCTGCCCATGACCGCCCCCACGCCCGAGCGGCCCGCGGCGCGGTGCAGGTC
Organism: uncultured beta proteobacterium; assembly: GCA_903856025.1. Classification (GTDB taxonomy): domain Bacteria; phylum Pseudomonadota; class Gammaproteobacteria; order Burkholderiales; family Burkholderiaceae_C; genus Rhodoferax. Next base: position 37,303 of record CAIOAQ010000368.1, on the reverse strand, counting down.
GTTGACCACGGCGGCAAACAACACGCCGTTCTCGCCGGCCTTGCCGATGCTGGAGACGCGCGTCAGTGGGTCTTGCAGGCCTTTTTTGATGATTTCTTCGGTTTCCCAGACGCTCTTGCCCCACAGGTGGGTGGCGTCGCGCAGCTCGGCCACGTCGTCGTTGACGTACAGGTAGACCGGTTTGGCGGACTTGCCCTCGAAGATGACCATGTCCCAGCCTGCCATCTTGAACTCGGCACCCCAGTAGCCGCCCGAATTGGAGCAGGCAATGGCGCCGGTCAGCGGGCCTTTGGTGATGACGGTGTAGCGCCCACCTGTGGAGGCCATGGTGCCGGTGAGTGGGCCGGTGGCCCAGATGATTTTGTTCTCGGGTGAGAGCGGGTCGACTTTGGCATCGACTTCTTCGACCAGGTACTTGGTACCCAGGCCACGCGAGCCGATGTAGGCTTGCGCCCAGTCCATGTTGAGTGGTTCAGATTTGACGGTGCCAGCAGTCAGATTGACGCGCAGGATTTTTCCAGCCCATGACATGATTGATTCTCCTTAAGCTGCTGTAGGTTGATTGCCGAGCTTGTCAGCCCACTGTTCCATCTTGCCCAAACCGGTCCAGTTGGCGTCGATGAAGGTGATGGCTCCGGTGGGGCAAGCGTCCGCGCAGGCCGGCTCACCACCGCACAGGTCGCACTTTTGCACCTTGCCGGTTTCCTGAACGTAATTGATGGTGCCAAACGGGCAGGCGATGGTGCAGACCTTGCAGCCCACGCAGGTGGATTCGTTGACCACTTTTGCGCCCGTGAGCTTGTCCACCGTGATGGCTTCCACCGGGCAGGCATGCAGGCACCAGGCTTCGTCGCACTGGGTGCAGGTGTAAGGGACTTTCTTGCCGGTATGGTGAAAGTTGAATACCTTGATGCGCGATTTGGCGGTGGCAAACGTGCCGTAGTTCTCAAAGGAACAGGCCATTTCGCATTGCAGACAGCCGGTGCACTTGTCTGCGTTGATGTGCAACACCTTTTGCATATGTGTCTCTCCAGTGGATGATGAAAAACCTAAATCGAACGGCACTTATGCAGCGCAGTTCTTATGAAATTAAATGCATAGCCATTGTTGAGGTTTGGTGCGCTCAGTGACCTAGGACTAACCCTAACCAAACCGGGTACTGCCCCATTCATTCTCAAAATGAGACAAGCACTGTCGGACTATCCAGAATTCAAAAGTAGAACAAAAATGCAGGTTTTCATGTTTTGAGATAGATTCGGGAAAACGCCCACACACATGAACCCCGCAAGCGCTTCCACAGACCTGTCACCACCTTCGCCACGTCTGGCGCAGATCGCCCAGGCACGTCAGACCGTATTGGAGCGGCGTGCCCCGTTGAGCCCCGGCTGGGTGGCGCCGTGGGTGGAGCGGTCCTGGCAGCGTTGCCTGAATGCCGGACTCCAACCCCAGGCCCAGGTGTCCTTTGATCAGATCAATGTCACCCAACTCAAGCGCACGCTGGAAGCCAACCACCCGCTGATTCAGGCCGCGCAGCCGATCCTGCAAGGGCTGGCGCGTGCCATTGTCAACACCCGCTACTTTGCCATTTTGACCAATGCCCAGGGTGTGGTGGTGGATGCCTGTGGTGCCATTGACCACACCGATCGTCGCGCCCACCTGATCACCCGCGTGGGCACCGATTTGTCCGAGCGCCACATTGGCACCACCGCCATTGGCACCGCTTTGGCAGAGCTCCAGCCGGTCTGGCTGCACCGGGGCGAGCATTTTTTTGAAGCCACGTCCAGCTACAGCTGTGCCGGTGCGCCCCTGTTCGGGCCGGATGGTGCGTGTGTCGGCATGCTGGATGTGACCGGGGTAGATGCCCAGGAGCGCCCGGAACTCAAGCACCTGGTGATGCAGTCGGCCAGCAAAATTGAAAATGCACTGGTCAGCGCGCAACCCCACGCGCTGATGCTGCGACTGAACTGGCCCGGCAATACCTTTGGCACAGAAGCCGATGGCCTGCTGTGCCTGGACGGCGATGGACGGATCACCGCTGCCAACCCGGTGGCGCGCCAACTGGTGCCAGGACTGCCCGCGCCGGGGCAATGCATGGTGCAGGTGACCGAGGTGTTTGGCCTGGCGTTTGAGCAACTTTTTGATGCCGCCAAACGCCCCGGCCAGGTGCTGGAATTGCCCCTGTGGAGTGGGCTGCGGCTGCAAGCTCAAGCCATTGCCCGCGCCAACGAAACGGAACTGCTCCAAACCGGCTTGAGCGCCACACCCGCCATGGCTTTGCGGGATGTAGAAGCCGCCATGATCCGCAAGGCGCTGGAGGATGCCCGTGGCAACGTTGGCCAGGCGGCTCGCGCGTTGGGACTTAGCCGCGCCACGCTGTACCGCAAATTGGGGCAAAGGCCCAGCACCCGTGTCATCTGACGTGCTTCCAAATTTATAGCGATAAACACTTTAAAAACGAGAGGTATAGCTTTAAATAGCCAGATACATTTGGTATCAATATGTGGTTGGCAAAGTGATTTGAATGGCGTAGCATGGCCGCATGCGGCTTGACTTTTTTCAGCGCCATTCACTTAAGACACGGGTGACTTTGTTCACGCTGGTCATTTTTGTGCTCAGCTTGTGGAGCCTGTCGCTGTTTTCGAGCCACGAACTGCGCACCGACATGCAGCAAATGCTCAGCCAACAGCAAACTTCTGCCGTCACGCTACTGACCAATGAAGTTCAGCACGAATTGTCCGACCGTTTGGGTATGCTGGAGCAAGTGTCATCTCGGATGGACGCCCTTGTTATGGCCTCAACAGGCGCCTTGCAGGCGCATCTGGAAACCCAATTGTTGCTCAACCACTCGTTCAATGGCGGCGCGATGGTGCTCAACCAAGCGGGTCAAGCCATTGCCGAACTGCCGCGCGGCACAGGCCGGGTAGGTTTGAGTTTTATGGACCGCGATTACGCCCGCAGCACGCTGCTGCACGGCCAGTCCGCCTATGGCTCGCCCGTCGAGGGGCGTGCACTGAAAAGCCCCGTGATTGACATCGCGGTGCCGATCCGCAACAAGCAGGGCGACGTGGTGGGCGCGTTGGTGGGTGTCACCGACCTGAGTCGCCCCAGCTTTCTGGACCTGATCTCTGAGGGAAGCTACGGTCAGACCGGTGGCTATCTGCTGATCGACCCGAAACTCAGGCGTGTGATCACCGCCTCTGACCACCGGCGCATTCTGGAACAACTCCCAGCGCCCGGTGGCAATGCCGCCATCGACCGGTTTTTGTCCGGTTATAACGGCACTCAGCTGATGCGCAATCCTCAGGGTGTCGATATTTTGGCCACCGACAAGACCATTGCAGCGACCGGCTGGTTCATGGCCGTGGTGCTGCCGACCGAAGAAGCGTTTTCACCCATTCGCACCATGCAACATCGCATGCTCATTGCCACCTTTTTGCTGACGGTGCTGGCCACCATGCTGACGTGGTGGATGATTCACCACCAATTGGAGCCGGTCGAGACCACCGTCAAAGCGCTGGCCAAACGGACCCTGTCGGGGCAGAGCCTGCAACCGCTTGAAGTCAAGCGCCGTGATGAGATCGGCGGGTTGATCCACAGCTTCAACATCCTGCTGGCGACCATCGAACAACAGCAAAACACGCTTGCAAACCAGCGAACCATGTTGGTACGCGCAGAGACCGCGGCCCACCTGGGCAGCTGGCAATGGGACATGGCCACCGATCAGGTCATCTGGTCCGAGGAGATGTACCACATTTTTGGGCTTTCCCCTGGTGCCAAAGCACCCCCTATTGCCGGTCAAGCCAGGTATTTTTCGGCCAGCGACATGGATCGCTTGCGCGAGACCATCAACACCGCCAAAAGCCAATTTGGCCCCTGCCAAACCGAGCTCACCGTCATGCGCCCGGATGGCAGCAACCGTTTCTGCATTGCCCGATTTCAGATTCATCTGAACGACCTGAAGCAGGTGGAGATGCTGTACGGCTCCTTTCAGGACGTGACAGAGGCCAAGCAGGCCCAGCTCAAAGTTGAGCTGGCAGCCAAAGTGTTCAGTTACGCCTATGAAGGCATCATCATCACCGACGACCTGGGCACCATTCTGGATGTCAACGACAACTTCAGCGTGATCACCGGCTACAGCCGTGAAGAAGCCATGGGTCAAAACCCGCGCATTCTCAAATCGGGGCGACAGGATGCGACGTTTTATGAAGCCTTGTGGCAAACGCTGCTGAGCGATGGTCACTGGAGTGGCGAGATCTGGAACCGCCGCAAAAATGGCGACATTTATCCTGAACAGCTCAACATCAGCGCGGTGCGTGATTCCCTGGGCATCACACGCCAATACGTGGCGCTGTTTTCGGACATCACCGGACGCAAGGAGATCGAAGAGCAAGTGCGTCAATTGGCTTTTTTTGACCCGCTCACAAGCTTGCCCAATCGCCGCCTGCTGACCGATCGGCTTAACCAAACGCTGCTCATCAACAAGCGCAACAACCGCTTGGGTGCGGTCATGTTTCTGGACCTGGACAATTTCAAGCCCCTCAATGACACCTATGGTCATGCCATGGGCGACCTGTTGCTGGTAGAAGTCGCCAAGCGTCTGAAAAACTGTGTGCGTGAAGTCGATACCGTGGCGCGCATTGGTGGCGACGAATTTATGGTCTTGCTCAGTGAGCTCGACACCAACCCGCAATCCTCTGCAGAACAAGCGCTGGCCATCGCAGAAAAAGTCCGTTTGAGTCTGGCCGAACCCTTCCTGCTAGGCCGCTACCCACCGGAACAACAAGACAGTGTCGTAGAACACCACTGCACCTGCAGCGTGGGCGTGGCGCTGTTGACCACCGACACCACCGACTATGAAGCCGTCATCAAACTCGCTGACGCCGCCATGTACCAAGCCAAAGACCAGGGTCGCAACCGCGTGGTGCTCGCAAAATCAGTCCACACAAGCTACTATGTCAATGGCTATGAACTCAGTATTGACAATGGCTACTTTGAAATTTAGTCTTGGATATCCGTTGCTGATTTTCAGGACACGCGCTTCAGCACTTCCGCCACACAACGGTTAATACCGGTGAACACATCACTCAGCTTGGCATCGTCAAACATGTAGGCGGGGGTGGTGATGAGCTTGTAGGCCTCGTCGATCACAATTTCCGAGGCATTGGGCGTGCTCTGGCTTTGCTGTCCAAGTTGCGTCAAGGCCGCGGCGCAACCGGCATCGTTGCCCAAAGTCAGCCTGGCACTGCCTTGCGTCTGGTGCAGCACCAAAGCCACCAGCGCTGGCGCAATACATATCGCACCCACGGGTTTTTTCGCATCAAAGAAGCCGCGAATGAAGTCTGCCACGTCCGGGCGCACATTGGCATCCACGCCTTTGAAGGCAAACGAACAATGGTTTTTGGCTACGCCGAAGCCACCCGGCATGACCAACGCGTCATAGTCGCCCACCTTGGCCTGCGCCAGATCCAGGCACTGCCCGACACGGGCAATGCGGCTGGATTCCTCCAGAATATTACGGGTCGCGCCTGCCACCACTTCGCCTGTCACATGGTTGACGACGTGAAACTGCGGCGCGTTGGGCGCAATGCATTGAAACTGAGCACCCTGCTGGTCCAGCGCCAGAAGGGTCAACACGGCTTCACGCACTTCAGCACCATCGAGGTGACCACAGCCAGCGATCAGAACGGCAATCTTGGGGGACTTGGACATCAGTTTCTCCAGTAGTTTCAGAAGATTATGCGACGCACGCTGCATGCTTTACAAGGCAGGCTGCCAAGCCAAGTGGGCCATGGGCGCCCATCCCTGCGGGCTGGTACATTCTTGGCATTGATCAGCTGTACCCCTCACCCCCGTGCCATGACTTCCACGCCACCTGAAACACCCCCGCCAGCGGCACCTACCGTTTCCGTGCTGTCGCTCTCCGTCCCTGTGGCCATGGGCTACGTGCCCTTGGGCATGGTGTTCGGGTTTCTGTTCGTCCAAGCCGGTGCACCGTGGTGGCTGGCGCTCACAGCCAGCGTGTTTGTCTATGCCGGTGCCTCACAATTCATGATGGTGCCCATGCTGGCAGCGGGTTTGCCCGTGGCCACGATTGCGCTGGCCACGCTGGTGGTGAATTTGCGCCACATGTTTTACGGCCTGTCGCTGCTGCACAAGTTGCCCAGTCAGCCGTGGGCGCGCTGGTATCTGGTGTTTGCGCTGACAGATGAGACTTATTCGGTGCTCACCACCCTGCCCCCTGAAACGCGCGCCGGCCAAATGGTGACCGTAGCCATGCTTAACCAGGGTTGGTGGGTACTTGGCACCTTGCTGGGTGCGGTGATCGGGGCACAAGCCCAAATCACGCTGGTCGGGCTGGACTTTGCGCTGGCCGCGTTGTTTGCCGTGCTGGCGGTCGAGCAGTGGCGGGGCGCGGACTCCAGCGCACCGCTGTGGGTGGCGGTGCTGAGTTACGCCGTGGCTTCGGTGGTGATGCCGCAGCAGGCGCTGCTGGTCGCCATTGCCTTGTGTGTGTTGACGGGCTTGATTTGGCCCCCGTCTGCCGCCCAGGAGGTGACCCCATGATCGACTCCCGATACGCCTTGGGTGTGCTGGCCGCCATGGCTGTGGTCACTTTTGGCCTGCGCGCGTTGCCGTTTCTGGCGGCGCGCTTTCTGCAAAGCCATCCGCTGGTGCAGCGTCTGGGCCGTTTTTTGCCACTGGCCATCATGACGCTGTTGTTACTGCACACCTTGGTGGGCAGCGCCCGTACCAACCCCTCAGGCCCATGGGCTGAACTGGCCGCTGTCACCACGGTGGCAGTCCTGCAATGGTGGCGAAAACACCCACTTTTGAGCATCCTGGCGGGCACCACGCTGTATGTGCTGCTGCGCAATTTGCCGTAGCAGGCCACTCTTATATATAAAATAGGCTTGTAGCCCTCGTTTTGTATGCGCAAGAAGCTACCAATTAGATAGCAATTCGACTACCTAATCAAAGCTCGATGTGCATGAATGGCCTCCAGCACAATCGGCTTGATGCCGGGGTGGGCATGGTCGTCCACCTTTGCCAGAAAGGCCTTGCGCATGCGCGGGTCCCAGAAGTTTTTGATGTGCTTGGCAATGCCCGCCAAGGCTTCCGCACGGTCGGGCATGCTCTCGAAAAAAGTGCCAATCTGGTTGGCCATGCGAATCAGGGTGTCGTCGTGTGTCATTTGGAGTCCAGAGAAAGCCGTTGCGGGTGGCTGTAAATTGAAAAATCTGTGCCCCGGGTAAAACCCAGCAGTGTCAGCCCCGCCTCCTGAGCCACGTCTACCGCCAGACCGGTCACACCCGAGACGGCCGCCAGCAAGGCGATGCCCGCCGTCGCTGTTTTCTGCACCATTTCATAACTGGCGCGGCTGGTGACGACGACAAAACCACTGCCAACATCCAGGCTGGAGCGCAGCAGTGCACCCACCAGTTTGTCGAGCGCGTTATGGCGGCCTACGTCTTCACGAACCAGCTCGATCTGGCCGTCTGCCCTGCACCACGCTGCCGCGTGGGTGGCGCCGGTCACGGCCAGCAAACATTGGTGGTCGCGCAAACTCGCAGCGGCCAGGAGCACCGCGTTGGCATCAAAACAAAGAGGCGTTGTCAGCGGCTCAACCGCCCGCATGGCATGCGCCAGACTCTCGGTGCCACACAGCCCGCAACCCGTGCGGCCTGTCAAATTGCGCCGCTTCTCTTTCAACCGTGCAAAACACGACGCGGCAATACTGAGGTGCACCGTGCAGCCCTGCGCACTGGTGGTCCATTCACAGTCATGGATCTGGGAGACATCGTCCACGATGCACTCGGTCATTGAAAACCCGTACGCAAAATCTTCCAGATCAGTCGGTGTGGCCATCATCACCGCATGCGAGATGCCGTTGAACTCCAGCGCCACAGGCACTTCTTCCGCCACCCGGTCTTGAACAAAGGCACAAACCCCAGCGCGAACGCTGCCGACTTCAATCGCCCGATAGGCCTGCGGAGCCGGGAGACGCGTCACAACCCTGTCCATCACGGCCACTCAACGACCAGACCCGTGCAAAACCGGCTCTAGCGGCAACACCGCTTGCGCCAGTGCCTGCTGCTCGGCGTTGAACCGGGCGTACGATTTTTGCCACTCGGAGGGTTGAGCCACCGGCATCACCTGCACCGCGGTGACCTTGTACTCCGGGCAATTCGTGGCCCAGTCGGAGTTGTCGGTGGTGATCACGTTCGCGCCAGACTCCGGAAAGTGGAAGGTGGTGTAGACCACGCCAGGCTGAATGCGTTCCGTCACCACGGCGCGCAACACGGTTTGCCCGGCGCGGCTGTCAATACCGACCCAGTCGTCTTGCTTGATGCCGCGCTCTTGTGCATCGTGTGGATGGATCTCCAGCCGGTCTTCACTGTGCCAGCGGCTGTTTTCTGTGCGCCGGGTTTGTGCACCCACGTTGTATTGCGACAGGATGCGACCCGTGGTCAAGATCAAGGGGTATTTGCGGGTGACTTTTTCATCGGTCGCCACATATTGCGTGTTGAAGAACTTGCCCTTGCCCCGAACAAATTCATCAATGTGCATGAGCGAGGTACCGCCTTCCACCGTGTGCTCGTTACACGGCCATTGCACACTACCCAGTCGCTCAATTTTTTCGTAGGTCACACCGTGAAATGACGGTGTGAGTGAGGCAATCTCTTGCATGATCTGTTCAGGGTGCGTGTAAGCCATGGGGTAACCCAGTGCGTTGGACAGCTTCATGGTCGCCTCCCAGTCACCTACGCCTGACAGCGGTGGCATCACCTTGCGCACGCGTGAGATGCGCCGTTCGGCGTTGGTGAAGGTGCCGTCTTTTTCCAGGAACGAACTGCCAGGCAGCAGCACATGGGCGTACTTGGCGGTTTCATTCAAAAAGATGTCCTGCACCACAATGCATTCCATTTTTTCCAGGGCCGAGACCACGTGCTGGGTGTTGGGGTCGGATTGCACAATGTCTTCCCCCACACAGTACAAGCCCTTGAACGTGCCGTCCAACGCGGCATCAAACATGTTGGGAATGCGCAAACCGGGTTCGGGGTTGAGCGTGACACCCCAGGCCGCGTTGAACTGCTCACGCACTGCCGTGTTGCCGATGTGGCGGTAGCCCGGCAGGTCGTGCGGAAAACTGCCCATGTCGCAGCTGCCCTGGACATTGTTCTGACCCCGCAAGGGGTTCACGCCCACGCCTTCGCGCCCGATCATGCCGCAGGCCATGGCAAGGTTGCAAATGCCAATCACCGTGGTGGAACCCTGTGCATGCTCGGTCACGCCCAGACCGTAGTAGATGGCCGAATTGGGGCCAGCAGCAAACAGGCGCGCCGCGCCACGCACCTCGGCTGCGGGTACACCTGTGACAGATTCAAAGGCTTCGGGAGAGTTCTCGGGCTTGGCCACAAAGGCCCGCCATTCATTGAAGCTCTTGGTGTCGCAGCGTGCAGCCACAAAGGCCTCGTTGACCAGGCCTTCTGTCACCACCACATGCGCCAGCGCGGTGATCATGGCCACATTGGTGCCGGGTTTGAGTGCCAGGTAGTGTTCGGCCTGGACGTGCGGGGCGTTCACCAGCTCAATTTCGCGTGGGTCGACCACAATGAGTTTGGCCCTCTCGCGCAGGCGCTTTTTCAGGCGGGATGCAAACACCGGATGCGCCGCAGTCGGGTTGGAGCCCATCACCAGCACCACGTCGGCCTGCTCGACCGATTTGAAGGTTTGGGTACCCGCCGACGTACCAAAGGTTTCGCCCATGCCGTAGCCGGTGGGGGAGTGGCAGACGCGGGCACAGGTGTCCACATTGTTGTTGCCAAACGCCGCCCGAATCAGTTTTTGCACCAGGTACACCTCTTCATTGGTGCAGCGCGACGAGGTGATGCCGCCAATGGCATCCACACCATCTTTGGCCTGGATGCGCCGGAACTCGCTGGCAGCGTAGCCGATGGCTTCGTCCCAGCTCACCTCTTGCCAGGCATCGTGAATGCTCTTGCGAATCATTGGCTTGGTGATGCGGTCTTGGTGCTTGGCGTAGCCCCAGGCAAAACGGCCCTTGACGCAGGCGTGGCCTTCATTGGCTTTGCCGTCTTTCCAGGGCACCATGCGCACCACCGTGTTGCCTTTCATCTCTGCCTTCAAGCCGCAACCCACACCGCAGTAGGCGCAAGTGGTGACGACGCTGTGCTCCGACTGCCCCAACTCAATCACGGTTTTTTCCTGCAAAGTGGCGGTAGGGCAAGCCTTGACACAGGCCCCGCAACTGACACATTCACTCTCCATGAACGGCTGGTCTTGCCCCGGCGACACGCGTGACGCGAAACCACGGCCACTGATCGTCAACGCAAAGGTGCCCTGGATTTCCTCGCAGGCGCGCACACAGCGGTTGCAGACGATGCACTTGCTGGGGTCGTAGGTGAAGTACGGATTGGACTCGTCTTTGATGCTCTTGCAGTGGTTGGCACCATCCGCGCCATAACGCACCTCACGCAAACCGGTGACACTGGCCATGTCCTGCAGTTCGCAGTCGCCACTGGCCGCACAGGTCAGGCAGTCCAGCGGGTGGTCAGAAATATAGAGTTCCATCACGCCCTTGCGCAATTTCTGCAATTTGGGCGTTTGGGTGTGCACTTTCATGCCACTTTCTGCAGGCGTGGTGCAGGACGCGGGAAAGCCTTTGCGACCTTCGATTTCAACCATGCACAGCCGACACGATCCAAAGGGTTCCAGACTGTCTGTGGCGCACAGTTTGGGCACCTGGATGCCCGCATCCATCGCCGCGCGCATCAACGAAGTACCCGCTGGCACGGTGACTGTTTCACCGTCAATTTCCAGTGTCACTTCTTGCGTTGACTCGCGCTGCGGCGTGCCGTAGTCGATTTCTTTCAAATGTTCAAGCATGGTGTTCTCCTGATGGCCAACGTTCAAGCGGCTTGGGTCGCTGGCGCAGCCAGACCAAAATCCAGCGGGTAGTGGTTCAGCGCCGACAGCACCGGGTTGGGTGTCATACCACCCATTGCACACAAGGAGCCGTGTGTCATGGTGTCGCACAGGTCACGCAACAGCAGAACCTGACTGGTGTTGTCATTACCCGCAGCGATGCGGTCCAACACCTCCACACCGCGGGTCGAACCAATGCGGCACGGCGTGCATTTGCCACACGACTCGATCGCACAAAACTCCATGGCGTAGCGCGCCAATTTGGACAAATCCGCCGTGTCGTCATGCACAACAATGCCGCCGTGCCCCAAGGTTGCACCCACGGCGGTGTAAGCCTCGTAGTCCATGGGCACATCCCAATGGCATTCAGGCACATAAGCCCCCAGCGGTCCGCCGACCTGCACCGCCTTGATGGGACGACCCGACGCGCTGCCCCCGCCAAAGTCAAACATCAGCTGGCGCAAAGTGACGCCAAACGCTTTTTCAATCAGGCCACCGTGTTTGACATTACCGGTCAGCTGAAACGGCAAGGTGCCCATGGAGCGCCCGACACCGTAGTTTTTGTAAAAGTCTGCACCACGCGCCAGGATGATCGGCACCGACGCGAAAGTGATCACGTTGTTGATGACGGTGGGTTGGCCAAACAAGCCTTTGAGTGCGGGAATCGGTGGCTTGGCACGCACCACGCCACGTTTACCCTCTATGCTTTCGAGCATGGCGGTTTCTTCACCACACACATAAGCGCCAGCGGCCTTGCGGACTTCAAGTTGAAAGGTTTTTCCAGACTGCAGTATGTCGGCCCCCAGGAAGCCCGCCGCAGTCGCACAGGTGATCGCCTCACGCATCGTGGCAACCGCATGCGGGTACTCACTGCGGATGTAGATATAGCCCTGCGTGGCCCCGGTGGCGATGGCCGCAATGGTCATGCCCTCGATCAGCATGAAGGGGTCGCCCTCCAGCGTCATGCGGTCGGAGTAGGTGCCTGAGTCGCCTTCGTCGGCGTTACAGACAATGTATTTTTGTGGCGCTTGAGCAGCCGCCACGGTTTTCCATTTGATGCCCGCCGGGAAAGCTGCACCACCACGCCCGCGCAGGCCAGAGTCCAGCACCTGCTGCACCACATCCACTGCACTCAAGCCCAATGCACGGCGCAAACCTGCAAACCCTTCGTGTGCTTCGAAATCCACCAGCGACAATGGATCGGTGACCCCCATGCGTGCAAAGGTCAGGCGCTCTTGCTGCCTCAAATAGGGGATTTCATCAACCAGCCCCTGTTTCAGAGGGTGATCGGCACCGGTTTGGAACTGTGCATCCAACAAACCAGCCACATCCTCGGGTGCAACCGGACCGTAGGCCACACGACCCGCGCTTGTTTCAACTTCGACAAGGGGTTCCAGCCAGAACAGGCCACGGGCGCTGTTGCGCACCAGCGCTACGTCGAGCCCATGCTGGCTGGCTTGTGCAAGCAACGCGGCGGCGACCTCGTCCGCACCGAGGGCCAAGGCCACCGAATCACGGGGCACAAATATCCGAATGCTCATGCCCCACTCCTTGCAGCCGCGACCAGACGGTCAAATTTATCGGCATCCACCCGTGCATGCAACTTGTCGTCCACCACCATCGCGGGTGACGACGAACACAAGCCCAGGCAATACACCGGCTCCAAGGTCACTGCGCCATCGGCCGTGGTGCCCCCCTGGGTTTGCAAGCGACTGCAAGCGTGATCCCAAAGTTTTTCAGCCCCCATGGACTGACACGCCTCGGCACGACAGATTTGCACCACCTGCTGGCCCACAGGTTCATGGCGAAAGAAGTGGTAGAAAGTCACCACCCCATGCACTTCGGCGCGCGACAAATTCAATTGCAACGCAATGTCATTCAACGCCTGCGATGGGATGTACCCCACCGCGTCCTGAATGTCGTGAAGAATGGGCAGCAACGCCCCGGGCAAATGCTTTTTAGCAGCAACCAGGTCGTGAATGGTCTGGCGTGTCGTTTCAGTCAACATGGTGATCTACCTCTATGCGGGTCGGTCAATGGACCGCATCCCCAAACTTTGTCAAGAAATTCAGGACAAATGACATACCTTGTGAATGCAGCAGCCGCAGCGCAAGCGCTGCATTCACTTTCAACTCAACAAAAATCGCTGGCAATTAGAAAAATTTGGCCACTGTGATCGAAGTGCGGTACACACCCCACGCCAGTGGAATGCCCACTGCCGCCCAGGCCAGCACAACAAATACCGGGTTGCTGGGTTTGTCATGGGCGTGTGTACCGTCGCTATGCAACTCTGAGGCTTTGACCTTTTCGTGCGCGAGGCGTTTTTCGATCGCCAGTTCCTCCGGCGTCATGAACCACTTGGGATTCAATGGGCGCACCAGCAGGTTGCAAATCAAGCCCACAACCAGAAAGCCGACCAGGATGTACATGGTTTGGTTATAGACCTGCTCACGCGGCAAGCCCAGACCAATCTGGTAGTCGCGCATGTAATTCACCACCACTGGACCAACAATGCCCGCCGTCGCCCAGGCAGTCAACAGACGCCCATGGATCGCGCCCACCATCTGGGTGCCAAAGATGTCGGCAAGGTAAGCCGGCACGGTTGCAAAACCGCCGCCGTACATGCTCAAAATCACGCAAAACGCAGCCACAAAGAGTACTTTGGAGCCCGCCGCCGCGCTGCCCGGAACGCTGAAATACAGAACCCCGCCCAAGACAAAGAAAATGGCGTACGTCAGGCGTCTGCCAAGTTTGTCGGAAATCGAAGCCCAGAAAAACCGGCCGCCAATATTGAAAAGGCTTAACAAGGCCGTAAAACCCGCAGCCACACCTGCAATGGCGGCCAGCTGCACTTTGCCCAAATCGCCAAACTTCAGGGGTATGCCAATGAGTGCACCGCCAAACACTTCTTGCAGCATGGGCGAAGCCATACCGATCACGCCAATACCGGCACTCACATTCATGCAAAGCACCATCCAGATCAGCCAGAACTGCGGAATACCCCAGACTTTGCTGACATGCACGTGGTGCGGGGTAATCATGGCGTTGTTGACCTGCGACGGTTTCGGTGTCCAACCTGCTGGCTTCCAGCCTGATTCCGGAATGCGGTAGCCAAAAGCGCCTGCCATCATGAACACAAAATAGACCAGCGCCATCACCATAAAGGTCTGCATCACCCCCACATCGGTGGGTGTGGCAAAGTACTTCATCAAGTCAGCAGCCAGGGGTGAGCCGATCATTGCGCCGCCACCAAAGCCCATGATGGCCATGCCAGCTGCCATGCCCCGACGGTCAGGAAACCACTTAATCAGTGTCGATACCGGTGAGATATACCCCAAACCGAGCCCTATTCCGCCGATCACACCCGATCCAAGCACCATCATCCAGAATTGATGCAAGTACACGCCCAGAGCCGAGAACATCATGCCACCGCACCAGCAAAAGGCCGACACCACACCGACCTTGCGCGGACCGACGCGTTCCAGCCAGCCGCCCCAGAGCGAAGCCGATGACCCCAGCAAGACAAAAAACAGCGTGTACATCCAGCCCAGGGTAGAAATTTGCCAGTCGCAGGTGGTGGTAAAAAGTTGCCCGAAAAAACCCACATCTGGGCCGCACTTGATGGGGTCTTTGATACCCAGCGCCTTGGACAAGGGAAGCCAGAACACCGAGAAACCGTAGGCCATGCCAATGCACAGGTGAATGGCCAGGGCCGCTGGCGGTACCAGCCAACGGTTGAAACCGGGGCCCGCCACAATGTGTTCTTTGCTGAGAATGCCCAGCTTTTCCTCGAGGTCCAAATTGGACCCCATCGCGATTGATGTCATGCTGTCTCCTAATGTATTTATACGCTCACTTTTTTGTGAGCTGGCGGCAGTATCCAGTTAGGCCCATGCGTTCACAAATTTATTTTGGACATCGCCCTATTCAATGCGTGAATGTAGAAACTCTTCTGCTTGGCACGCAGTTGGACGTTGAACCCGGAGACTTGAAATCAACCGTTCGTTGCAGCGATCCCTAGCAATCCCACATGTGCAGCCATATGCGCCAACCATTCAGCATCCGTGGCCATTGCCAATGCAGCCCGCATCGCGTTCGAGCGTCGGTCAGAGTTTGTAAACATGAACCCGATAGGTGTCATCACATCGGGGTCCACCAGCGGCACCGCCTCCAGTTCCGCATAGCCTTGCAGCACCGCCACCAATGCGCCAGGCAGAATGCTATAGACCTCTCCCACCAGCACAGTCAAGCCCAGCGTCAATATGGAGTTGGTTTCAATCACAGGGTCGACATGGATGCCGATTTGTCTGAAAGTGGCGTCCACAATGGAGCGGTTATGCATCTCGGGTGTCAACAAACACAAAGGCAATTTCGACGCTGCCTCCCAGGACATGGGGTGACTCACCATGCCCAGACCTGCACGGCCGGGTTTGACCGCACGCCGGAGTAAAAAATACCGCTCCGTGTATTGATGGATGGTGGCCAACTTGGCTGCACGGGACTTGAGTCGGTCGGTGTACCCCAGACCCAGGTCGACCAACAGGTTCTCCAGCCCCGATTCAATTTCTTGCGAACTCATGGACCGAACCGTCAGGGACAAGCCGGGGTGGCGGGCGTGCAAATACCCGGCAAATCGAGCTGCGATCGGCATCACCGAGGGCACCGCGCCCAAAGTCAACGCACCAACAGGCTGATCCGACTTGCCTTTGAGGTCTTGCAGCAACATCTCTTGCTCATGCAACATGCGTTGGGCACTGATGAAGATGCGCTCCCCCTCAGGCGTAAAACTCTCAAAGGCCCGCCCACGTTTGACGATGGCCGTACCAAACTCTTCCTCAAGCGCACGAATCGCATTGGAAAACGCGGGTTGGGTAATGTGACACGCATCGGCGGCTCGCCCAAAATGTTTGTGCTGATGCAAAGCGGCCAGGTAGCGCAGGGATGTAAACAAATTCATACAGTTGTCCTTGGAGCCAGGTGCACGCCGCAGTGAACCGTGGGCGGATCAAACCATGCATCAGAATTTTATAAGCAAAATTGGCCTGTAGCCCACTTGTTTCTTGCGTAACAAGCTATTACTAATATAGCAACAGTTATCCCTTATTGATTGAGCTTTCGGTACAGCGTCTGGCGGCTGATACCCAGATGCCTGGCCGCCTGCGACATGTTGCCGCCGCTGGTTGCCAGTGCCTGGTGCATGGCCGCTTGCGAGAGCTGCGCCAGGCTTTGCGACGACTCGCTGACAGGAGTCAGGCCTGAAGGCGTGGCACCTTGCCTATGTGTTTGTACAGACTGCGCGGTCAAATCCTCCTGCAAATCATCCGGCAAATGCACCCAGTCAATACACAGCTCATGCGGCTCCAGCATGGCGCAGGCGGTGCGCAAGGCGTTGGCATATTGGCGCAGGTTGCCGGGCCAGATGTACGCGCTCAGACGCGCCAGCAACGCCGGTGCCACATGCAGGCTACGCTGCGGGTTCAGGTCGCTCAGCAGACGCTGCGTCAGCACCACAAAATCGGTGCGTTCACGCAAAGGCGGTAACTGCACCATCAGTCCATTGATGCGGTAATACAAGTCGCTGCGAAAACGCCCCTGCTCTGCGGCTTCACGCAGCTTGCAATGGGTCGCGCAAATCAGGGCAAAGTCGACTGCCACCGCCGGTCCTCCTCCCAACGGGCTGACTTCGCGCTCCTGCAGCACCCGCAACAGACGTGCCTGCAAAGGCAACGGCATGTCGCCAATTTCATCCAGAAACAGCGTGCCGCCGTGGGCTTGGCGCAGGCGCCCCGGGTTACCGTCACGCCGTGCACCCGTGAATGCACCTGAGGTGTAACCAAAAAGCTCGGCCTCGATCAGGTTCTCAGGCACCGCCGCGCAATTGATGGCGACAAACGGCTTGGCACAACGCGGCCCGCTGTCATGGGCGGCGCGCGCAAACAGTTCCTTGCCCACGCCAGACTCCCCCTGAATCAGCAACGCAATCGGTTTGTCCAGCACACGCCGCGCCTTGTCTGCCGCGCTACGCCAGCGCAAGTCGCCGGTGTCCAACTGCGCCAGGGCATCTTCAACACCAACCTGGCCAGCCACGTGGCCGACTGCGGGCAGTTGCGCCGAACTACGGGGTGCACCCAGGGTAGCCGCGTCATGCTGCACAAGAGCAAACAAAGTCACCCCGTCATGCCGGTGCAGCTGCATCGGTTGGCCCGGACGGCGTTTGTGTTGCTGCAATAGCACGTCCAACGACACATCAAACAGGGTGTTGACCCGCACCGCACCCAGGTCTGCAGTGGTCAGTTTCAGCTGCACCAGTGCGGCCCGGTTGGCCCCCACCACCCAGCCATCACCCGAGAGCGCCAGAATACCTTCGGCCACTGTGCCAATACCCTCACGCTGAGCGTGCAAATGAACGCGAATGTGCTGGCGGCACGTCGTGCTCATCAAACGGTTTTCGATCAGGCG
This sequence comes from uncultured beta proteobacterium, assembly GCA_903856025.1. Classification (GTDB taxonomy): domain Bacteria; phylum Pseudomonadota; class Gammaproteobacteria; order Burkholderiales; family Burkholderiaceae_C; genus Rhodoferax. The sequence continues at coordinate 19,897 of CAIOAQ010000368.1, read as the reverse complement.
CGCGGCCATGCTGACCAAACCATAGGTATGCGGATGGCCACCACGATGGTCCCCTGAAATATCCAGCACGCCCATCAGTTCCCCGGTCGCCGAAACAATTGGGGCAGCGGTACAGGTCAAAAAGTCATTGCGCTCAAAGAAATGCTCGCCACCATGGATTTCAATGCTGCAGCCTTCTGCCAGTGCGGTGCCAATGGCGTTGGTGCCACGGTGCTGCTCCTGCCATGAAGCACCACAAGACAGTGCGACCTGCTGGGCACGTTGCAAAAAATCAGTACGCCCCAGCGTATGCATCAAGGTACCACGCGCATCTGCCAGGATCACCATGCTCTGACTGCCTTGCACCTGTTCAAACAGCACCTCCATCACCGGGCGGGAATGCACCAGCAGCTCATGTTGACTGGCCATGAGTCGACTCAGCTCGGCGGCACCGGCATGCGCCGTGTCACGCAATGGCCCGGTGGGCAACAACCCGGCCGCCAGGCTGCGCCGCCAAGACTGCGCCACACGCGCATCGATACCTTCGAACTGAAAGTCTCCGCGTTCAAAGAAGTGCAAACGGGCCTGGCGCAATGCCGGTGCGGTAGGTGGGGTACGCAAGCGAGTGTCTCCTGTGCAGAGGGTAAATCTGCTTTTTTGTTCGCGCAATGGTAGTCAGCAACGCATGCTCTGGCGATATGAAATGACGTGCATAGAGAACCTGTTCACTGACTGTCTCACAATTTGACATGTGTTGCACAAGCGTACAGGTTGTGCCTGACTTGGCGCACGGCTTCAACTCATAAAGTTGTTGGAAATCAACACCATCCACCACATCGGCGGTGTTGGCACGCATCTTGACTGTACCTATTGCCCGCAAGGGAAATATTCATCCATTCATTGCAAAAAATCAGGAGACACAATGATCTACGCAGCTCCCGGCCAAGCCGGTGCAAAAATCGCCTACAAAACCAAATACGACAACTTCATTGGTGGCAAATTTGTGGCCCCGGTCAAAGGCCAGTACTTTGATGTGCTGACCCCCACCACCGGAAAGTCCTACACCCAAGCTGCCCGCTCCACTGCCGAAGACATTGACCTGGCGCTGGATGCTGCCCACTCTGCCGCCGATGCTTGGGGCAAAACCGATGCGGCCACCCGCGCCAATGTGCTGCTCAAAATTGCCGACCGTCTCGAAGCCAACCTGGAGCTACTGGCCTACGCCGAAACCGTGGACAACGGCAAACCCATCCGAGAAACCATGGCGGCCGACATTCCCCTCACCGTCGACCACTTCCGCTACTTTGCAGGCTGTGTGCGTGCCCAGGAAGGGGCCTTGAGCAACATCGACGAACACACCGTGGCGTACCACATTCAGGAACCGCTGGGGGTGGTGGGTCAGATCATTCCGTGGAACTTCCCGATCCTGATGGCTGCCTGGAAACTGGCCCCGGCCATTGGTGCGGGCAACTGCGTGGTACTAAAACCCGCTGAATCCACCCCCATCAGCATTCTGATCCTGGCCGAGCTGATTGCCGACCTGCTGCCCCCTGGCGTGCTCAACATCGTCAACGGCTTTGGCCGCGAAGCGGGTATGCCGTTGGCGCAAAGCAAACGCATTGCCAAGATCGCCTTCACCGGCTCCACCACCACCGGCCGCGTGATTGCACAGGCTGCGGCCAACAACCTGATCCCGGCCACGCTGGAGTTGGGCGGCAAGAGCCCCAACATTTTCTTTGCCGACGTGATGGACAAGGACGACGGCTTCCTGGACAAAGCCATCGAAGGCTTGGTGCTGTTTGCCTTCAACCAGGGAGAGGTCTGCACCTGCCCCAGCCGCGCGCTGATCCAGGAAAGCATTTACGACAAGTTCATGGAACGTGTGCTCAAACGCGTGGCCGCCATCATTCAGGGCAACCCGCTGGACTCCAGCACCATGATCGGTGCGCAGGCATCCAAAGAGCAACTTACCAAAATCTTGTCTTACCTGGACATTGGTAAACAAGAAGGCGCGCAGGTGCTGATTGGTGGTGAGCAAACCCATCTAAGCGGTGATCTGGCAGGCGGCTACTACGTGCAGCCCACGCTGTTCAAGGGCCACAACAAAATGCGCATCTTCCAGGAAGAAATCTTTGGCCCGGTGCTGGCCGTGACCACCTTCAAGGATGAAGCTGAATCGCTTGAAATTGCCAACGACACGCTCTACGGCCTGGGTGCTGGTGTATGGAGCCGCAACGGCAACGTGGCCTACCGCATGGGCCGCGCCATCAAGGCTGGGCGCGTCTGGACCAACTGCTACCACGCCTACCCAGCACACGCCGCGTTTGGTGGCTACAAAGAGTCCGGCATCGGCCGCGAAACCCACAAGGTGATGCTTGACCACTACCAACAAACCAAAAACCTGCTGGTGAGCTACAGCGAGCAGAAGCTGGGCTTCTTCTGATGGTGGACAGAGTCGTCGCCACTGCGGCGGCTTTGGAGCTGGTGGCGCAGCTGCAGGCCAAACACGGTCCGCAGCTGATGTTCCACCAGTCTGGCGGCTGCTGCGACAACAGCGCCGCCAACTGTCTGCTGCCCGGCGAGATCACCATCGGCCCCGGTGACGTGTACCTGGGCGACATCGGCGGCTGCCCGTTCTACATCGGCCGCGCACAGTACGAAACCTGGAAACACACCCAGCTCATCATCGACGTGATCGATGGTTATGGCGGCACGTTTTCACTGGAGGGGTCCGAGGGCAAGGCGTTTCATACCCGGTCGCGGGTGTTCACGACGCAGGAGCTGGCAGAATTGAATAAAAAAGGCTTATAGCCCTCGATTTACTTGAGTGAGAAGCTATGTTATTTGAAGCAAAAAAATATTTTTAAATGACCGATGGACTGCTCCGCCATGTCTTGGTGTTGCGCACCATCCGTGGGCCAATGAGGGTAAATCCGTTTTCCAGATAGAAATCAACCGTGCGCTGCCAACGTGGCAGGCCTGGTGCGTCCCATGGTGACAGGGGCAGCGCTCACTTCCCAACGCCCGATTCATCAAGGTAGGCCACCAATACGCCGTGCAGCCAATCCATGACCACACGAACTCGGGTCGACAGGTTTCGGCGATGGGCGTACACCAGCGACAAGGGCATGGGAGTTGCCGACCAGTGCGTCAGCACTTGCACCAGTTGGCCTTGGGCGATAAGCTCCCGGACTCCCACAAAAGGCGCTTGGATCATCCCCAAGCCCGCCAGGCACGCAGCCTGATAGGCCTCGGCGTTGTTCACTGTGACCTGACCCGGCATGGAAAGCGCCCTTTCTTCACCCCCATCGACGTAGTCAAACCCGGTCGGTTTGGCACCCAGGGTAGCGGCGTAGTGCACGAGTGTGTGTTTTGCCAGGTCTTGTAAGGCATGCGGAACACCGAAGCGCTCAATGTAGCCGGGACTCACGCAATTGACCATGCGCAAATCACCTATGGGCCGTGCAATCAATCCGGGGTCAGTCACTTTTCCGGCGCGAACGACGCAGTCGAATCCCTCCCGTACCAGATCAACCCGCCGTTCGGTGCTGCTGATTTCAATTTGCAGTTGTGGGTGCTGTTTAAGCAAGCCGGGCAGGCGTGGCAACACGGCTTGGCGCGCCATCACGGTCGACATGTCCAGCCGGATGCGGCCCTTTAAAGCGTTGGCGCTTTGCAGTTGAAACATGGTTTGCAGCTCGTCCATGTCCGCCAAGGCATCCTTGCACCGCTCGTAAAACGATTGGCCATCATGCGTCAACACGACTTTGCGCGTGGTCCGATGCAACAAACGCGCGCCAAGCCGGTTTTCCAATTGCTGTACAGCTGTCGATACGCTGGCTTTGGGCAACCCGAGGCTGTCTGCCGCCTGGGTGAAGCTCGATAACTCGGCCACCCGCGAGAAGATGAACATCTGATCTAGAAAACTCATTGTTCAATTTTAGATAACAAACAAATCATAAGTGGCATATTTATCTTATTCAAATCGATCAATAAACTTCCGCCCTTCAACCGATCAACCACAAAGGAAACTCCCCATGCAAACATCACCTTCCATCGCTTTGGTCACCGGCGGCAGCCGTGGGCTGGGCAAAAGTACCGCGCTCCACCTGGCGAGGCACGGCCATGGCGTCATCCTGACCTACCGCAGCAAGCAGGCAGAAGCAGCCGAGGTCGTCGCACAAATCGAGGCCATGGGCCAAAAAGCGGTGGCACTGGCCCTCAATGTCTCCGACAGCGGCAGTTTTTCCGGCTTTGCTACCCAGGTCCGCGATGCGCTTCTGGCGCAATGGAGCCGTACCACATTCAATGTGCTGATCAACAACGCTGGCACCGGCACGCATGCAAGCCTGATCGACACCTCCGAGGCCCAGTTCGATGAACTGGTCAATGTGCACTTCAAAGGCGTCTTCTTTCTGACACAAAAACTGCTTCCCGTGATGGCGGACGGTGGACGCATCGTCAACCTGTCGTCCGGACTGACGCGCTTTGCCTTGCCGGGCTACGCTGCTTACGCTTCCATGAAGGGTGCAGTGGAAGTGATGACCCGTTACATGGCCAAGGAACTCGGGGCCCGGGGTATTGCCGTCAACACGGTGGCACCAGGTGCTATTGCGACCGATTTTGGAAGTGGCGCCGTGCGTGACACCCCGCAACTCAATGCATTTGTCGCATCGCAAACCGCATTGGGCCGCGTGGGCGAAGCCGATGACATCGGTGCCATGGTGGCATCGTTGGTCTCAACTGACAACCGCTGGATCAACGCACAGCGCATTGAAGTGTCGGGTGGGATGTTCGTTTGAAGCAGCGACGCCGCCGAAGTTCAGGAAAAATAGGGCTGTATCCCTGGGCGTTCAGGGGTGGCCAGCACGTTTTTCGCGGAAGCACTCGGAAACCATTTTGATTTTTCCGTCGCTGTCTTGTTCCTCAAGCCGGACCGTAAATCCCCACAGATAGGCCACGTGCTCCATCACTGCTTTGGTCGCCTCGTGCAGCGGCCGACGTTGCTGTGAAAAGTGGCGCAGGGTCAGTGAGCGGTCACCGCGCAAATCGACATTCCATATTTGGATGTTGGGCTCCACGCTGCTCAGGTTGTACTGCTCGGATAACTGATGGCGCAGCGCCCGATAGCCGCGTTCGTCGTGAATGGCCTGAATTTGTAGCTTGGAGCGGGCATCGTCATCTAGTACGGAAAAAAGGCGAAACTCACGCATCAACTGGGGTGAGAGATATTGGGCGATGAAACTCTCGTCCTTGAAATTTTGCATTGCGAATTCAAAGGTCTCACGCCAGTTGGAGCCGGCAATATCGGGAAACCACTCCCAATCTTCGGCGCTGGGGCTCTCACAGATGCGGCGAATGTCGCGCCACATGGCGAAGCCCAATGCGTAGGGGTTGATGCCAGAGTAATGTGGACTGTTATAGGGTGGTTGATAGATCACGTTGGTGTGCGATTGCAAGAATTCCAGCATGAAGCCATCAGACAGGCCACCCTGGTCGTAGAGCGTGTTGAGCAGCGTGTAATGCCAGAATGTGGCCCAGCCTTCGTTCATGACCTGAGTTTGACGTTGCGGGTAAAAGTACTGCCCAATCTTGCGCACGATGCGAATAATCTCCCTCTGCCAGGACTCCAGCAAAGGAGCGTTTTTTTCGATGAAATAGAGCAGGTTTTCTTCGGGTTCGACCGGAAAACGGGCCTCCTGTTCGGCTCGGAAGGTTGCCAAATTCGAAGGCAGGGTACGCCACAAATCATTGACCTGGGCTTGGAGATAGTCTGAACGCTCCTTTTGCCTGAGTGTTTCCTTGGTCAAGGAGAGTGGTGGCGAACGCTTGAATCGGTCGACACCCAGATTTTGCAGAGCGTGGCAGGCATCGAGTAACTTCTCGACCTCGCCGACGCCATGCCGTTCTTCGCATTCAGCGATAAAGCTCTTGGCAAAAACCAGGTAATCAACAATCGCATCCGCGCTGGTCCACTGTTTGAACAGATGGTTGCCTTTGAAGAATGAGTTGTGGCCATAAGCGGCATGGGCGATCACCAAACCTTGCATGGGCAAGGTGTTTTCCTCCATCAGGTAGGCGATGCAGGGGTCAGAATTGATGACGATTTCGTAAGCCAGACCCATTTGGCCGCGTTTGTAGCGGTTTTCGGTGGCCAGGAAATGCTTGCCATAGGACCAATGGTGGTAGTACACCGGCATGCCGACGGAGGCGTAAGCGTCCATCATCTGCTCTGCGCTAATGACCTCCAGAATGTGGGGATAGCAATCGAGCTGGTAATCGGCTGCGATGCGACCAATCGCCTCGTCGTATTGCTCCAGCGCCGCAAAGGTCCATTCAGATCCAACGGGCAATGCGGGGCTAGTTTTTGGTGCCATCGCGTGCCTCACACCTTTTGCTTGAACAGATCGCGGAACACGGGGTAGATATCGGCCGCAGTGGCAATGCGCCGCATGGCGAAGTGGTCCGTGTGAGCGCTCTCCAGTTTGGCGTATTCCTCCCACAGGTTCTGGGGTGGGCCGTCCGTGATTTCGATGTACGCGAAATATTGCGTCAGTGGCAGAAGGGACTGCTCCAACAAGTCGTGACATTTCGCAGAATCATCGTTCCAGTTATCGCCGTCAGATGCCTGCGCACCGTAGATGTTCCATTGGTTGCTGGGGAACCGCGCGTTGATGATTTGGTACATCAAGTCCAGTGCACTGGAGACGACCGTGCCACCCGATTCACGCGAAGTGAAAAAATCGTCTTCATCGACCTCGGTTGCTACCGTGTGATGACGAATGAACACGACCTCGATATGTTCGTAATTGCGCTTGAGAAACAGGTACAGCAACATGAAGAAGCGCTTGGCAATGTTCTTGCGCTCCTCGTCCATCGAGCCAGAAACGTCGAGCAGGCAGAACATGACCGCCTGTGTGCTCGGTTTTGGAACGTTAATGCGGTTGTTATAACGCAGGTCAAAGGAGTCGACAAACGGCACGCGATCCATCTTGGCACGCACGCGCGCAATCTCCTGGCGCAGACGTTCGATTTCAGGGTCATCATCGGCGAGTTTGTCTTTGAGTTCGTCAAGCTGTGCAAGCAGGGCGCGCAATTGCGCGGTGTACGGTCCGCCAACGGCGATGCGTCGCCCGGCGGCACCGCGCATGGTGCGCGCAAGGTTGATATTGGTGGGCACCCCACTTTGCGTATAACCCGCACGAACGCGACGATATTGCTCAATCTGCGCCAGATGCTGCTTGACCAGATGCGGCAGAGCCAGCTCATCAAAGAAAATGTCCAGAAACTCGTCTTTGGTCAGCGTGAACAAAAATTCATCCAGGCTCTCACCATCCTTGCTGGCCTGACCACGACCACTGCCACCACCACCCCCTTCGGGACGATCCACTTGCTCCCCACTGCTGAATCGGTCATTACCGGGTCGCACCGTTTCCCAAACGCCACCGTGGCCATGGGTAAACTGCGGCTCCTCGATGTCCTTGCCGGAGATGCCGATCTTCTCGCCATTGTCGATATCGCGGATGCCTCGCTTGTTGATCGCGTCGGCCACCGCCTTGCGAATTTGGCCCTTGAAGCGTTCGATGAAGCGCCCTCGGTTCACCGAGCTCTTGTGCTTGCTATCGAAGCGTCGATCGACGATATGCACCGGCATGGTTTATCCCCGTTCAGATTATTTGCTGCACCCCGCGGGCACCGCAATCAGGACGATTTGCGCACGCGAAGATACCATTCGCACAGCAAGCGGACCTGCTTCTCGGTATAGCCCTTGCTGATCATGCGCTCCACGAAATCCTTGTGCTTCTTCTGCTCGTCGCCGCTGGCCTTGGCGTTGAAAGAAATCACGGGCAGCAGCTCCTCCGTATTGGAGAACATTTTCTTTTCGATGACGGCACGCAATTTCTCGTACGAGGTCCAGGGCGGATTCTGTCCTTCGTGTTTGGCTCGGGCGCGCAGCACAAAGTTGACCACCTCGTTGCGAAAATCCTTCGGATTGGAGATGCCGGCCGGCTTCTCGATCTTTTCCAACTCGCCGTTCAGGGCACCACGGTCCAGAATTTCACCAGTGTTGGTATCGCGGTATTCCTGGTCCTGAATCCAGAAATCGGCGTAGGTCACGTAGCGATCAAAGATATTTTGGCCATACTCTGAGTAGCTCTCCAGATAAGCGGTCTGGATTTCCTTACCGATGAATTCTGCATAGCGTGGCGACAGGTATTCCTTGAGAAATCGGGTGTACCGCTCGGCCACTTCGGCCGGAAATTGTTCTTGTTCAATCTGCTGCTCTAGCACATACATCAGGTGCACCGGGTTGGCAGAGACCTCGCGATGATCGAAATTGAACACACGCGAGAGAATCTTGAACGCAAAGCGCGTCGACAATCCGGTCATGCCTTCATCCACACCGGCAAAATCACGGTATTCCTGATGACTCTTGGCCTTCGGGTCGGTATCCTTCAAGTTTTCGCCGTCATAGACCCGCATCTTGGAAAAAATGCTGGAATTTTCCGGCTCTTTCAGTCGCGACAGCACCGAGAACTGAGCCAGCATCGTCAATGTGTCTGGCGCGCACGGTGCCTTAACCAGTGACGAGTTCAACAACAGTTTTTCGTAGATGTGGATCTCATCGGAGACACGCAGCGAGTAGGGCACCTTCACGATGTAGATGCGGTCCAGGAAAGCCTCGTTATTGCGGTTGTTCTTGAACGTCAACCATTCGGCCTCATTCGAGTGGGCCAGCACCAAACCATCGAATGGAATGGCACCAAAACCTTCGGTCCCCTTGTAATTGCCTTCCTGCGTGGCGGTGAGCAAGGGGTGTAGCACCTTGATGGGGGCCTTGAACATTTCGACAAACTCAAGCACGCCGCGATTGGCCAGACACAGGCCACCCGAGAAGGAATACGCGTCGGGGTCACTCTGGGAGTAGGTTTCAAGCTTGCGAATGTCAATCTTGCCCACCAGGGAAGAAATATCCTGGTTGTTCTCATCACCCGGTTCAGTTTTCGAAACAGCGACCTGCGACAGCACCGATGGGTGCAACTTGACCACCCGGAAACGCGTGATGTCGCCACCGAATTCATTCAGGCGCTTCACAGCCCACGGGCTCATGATCGTACCCAGATAGCGCCGCGGGATGCCATAGTCATCCTCGAGCAATTGCGCATCTTCCGTTAGATCAAACAGGCCCAGGGGTGACTCGTGTACGGGCGACCCCTTGATGGCATAGATCGGCACCACTTCAATCAGGGCCTTGAGCTTTTCCGCCAGTGACGACTTGCCGCCGCCGACCGGGCCGAGCAGGTACAAGATCTGTTTCTTTTCTTCCAGCCCTTGCGCGGCATGGCGGAAGTAGGAAACGATTTGCTCAATCACTTCTTCCATGCCATACAGGTCGCGGAACGCCGGGTACCTCCGGATCATCTTGTTGGCAAAAATACGCGACAACCTGGGGTCGGTGCGGGTATCGACCACCTCGGGCTCGCCAATGGCGCGCAGCATTCGCTCGGCCACCGTGGCGTATGCGGTGGTGTCACGCTTACACAGATCCAGGTAGTCCTGAATCGACATCTCTTCCTGCTTGGCGGCCTCGAACCGACCTTGATAACGCGCGAAGACATCCATGATGAATCTCCTTTTGTAATGGGCTCAACTCGTTGCAGTGGACTGTGCCGCCTATTTAAACCGTGGGGTTCATCATAGCCACTTCTGCAAGTTGATATTCAGAAATAGGGGCAAGAAAAGGCGTTGGTTCAAGGGCTATTTATTCAACCTAAAAACCAGCGGACTCCGTCTTGCCAAGACCACCACTTCTTTCTTGCGTGGTTATTTTGCGACGTGCAACCAGGTAGACAACGGCGTCTAATCATCTCCCACCATGCCTATGGCGGCGGGTCCAACGGGAACACACCATTGCCACCGCCCCCCTGCCAGGCGGTATGTGAACTGCGCGGCAAGCTACATCTGACGCATCTCGTTACATCAATTGTGTCTTCCTGCGTACTGTGACGAACGGACTCCGCACACCCCACCTGCGACAAACAGGAACACAACAAACCGCTGGTTGATGGGCCGTTGAAACCTGGTGTTTCACGTCTTCCAAGGTACCGGTGCTGGTTGTGAAACGCGGTATGACTGCTCCTTTATGAACGCAGTCAGGCTCGCATCCCTGACAGTTCTCACAATGAAGGAAAGAGTATGAAAAACACCCAACGCACCTGCAAAACACGGCTGGCGCTCGCACCCCTATTTCTCGCAGCGCTGCTGGCTGGCTGCGGCGGCAGTGACGGCGGCATAGCCGTCACTGCTCCCGGCGCAGGCACTGGCTTGAACGGGCTGGGTCGTGGACCGGCACCGGTGGTGCTTGGTACCGCTGCCAATTTTGTTATTTTGGCGCAGTCACAAGTCACCAACGTCCCCACCACGGCCGTCACCGGCAATGTCGGCCTGAGCCCGGCTACCGGAACAGGCATTGGTTTGTCCTGCGCACAGGTGACTGGCGCCATCTACAGCGTTGATGCGGCTGGACCGCTGCCATGCGTGGTGACGGATGCCACGCGTTTGACAACAGCTATTGGTGACGCGACCACCGCCTACACCGACGCAGCCGGGCGGGCTGCTGACGTTACGGAATTGGGCGCGGGCAATATTGGTGGACTCAATTTAGGACCAGCCACCTACAAGTGGAGCAGTTCGTTGACGATTCCCACCAATGTCACCCTCACGGGCGGTGCCAATGATGTGTGGATATTCCAGATCGCCCAGGGTCTGACCGTCGCTTCGGGGGCGCAGGTTATTCTGGCCGGCGGCGCACTTGCCAAAAATGTGTTTTGGCAAACCTTTGCCGCAGCGGACATGGGAACGACCTCAAAATTCAGCGGCGTGCTTCTGTCGCACACGTCCATCGCCATGAAGACCGGTGCCACCATGACCGGGCGCCTTTTGGCAGGTACAGCGGTCACACTGGATCAAAACACGGTGACACAACCCGCACCGTAACCACAGCTTGTGACAAGGCGGCTGCCATGGCCATCCTGGCCGCTGGCATGGCGCTGCCTCATTTCACTGAATTCGGGAAAAACAACTGCTCACCACCAATTTTGTAGCTGGAAATCACCCCCTGCCCCGCAGGAGAAACCACCCAATCCACAAATCTCTGGCCCTCTGCCGCTTTCACATGCGGGTGTTTTGCGGGGTTGACCAGCATCACACCGTATTGGTTGAACAGGCGCTTGTCGCCTTCGACCAGCACTTTTAGGTCGCCGCGGTTTTTGAAGTTCAGCCAGGTGGCTCGATCCGTCAACACGTAGGCGTTGATGCTGGAGGCCATGTTCAGCGCCGGGCCCATGCCACAACCGCAGGACTTGTAGCCACTGCCTTGCTTGTCAGTCAGGTCTGCCAGCTTCCAGAAGCGCAGTTCGGCGGCATGCGTACCACTTTTGTCGCCACGTGAAATGAACGCGCCGTTGGTAGCCGCGAGCTTTTTGAGTGCTTCAACCACATCGTTGCCCTTGACCTTGACGGGGTCGCTGGCAGGGCCCACCACCACGAAGTCGTTGTACATGACTTCCAGTCGTTTCACAGCAAACCCCTCGGCCACGATCTTTTCTTCAGCCTCCTTGTCATGCACAAACAGCACATCGGCATCGCCCCGACGGCCCATGTCAATGGCTTGGCCCGTGCCCAGGGCCACCACTTTCACTTCAATGCCACTGGCCTTCTTGAATTCGGGCAGCAACACTGAAAACAGGCCGGACTGCTCGGTGGACGTGGTCGATGCCACCACGATCGACTGCGCGTGCACGTACCCTGCCACGCCGAAAAGCGCTACACAAACAATAGCTTCATTCATCCGTTTCACGGGGGATAGACGTCTAAATTTCTTAAAATACCCAACAGATTTCATACCAATTCTCCTTTGACAAAAAGATGCGCTGCCGGGTAGTGCTGCTGCAACAACGATCCACCAAAAAAATCGTCCACAGGCAAATCTGCCAGCACACGACCATGCTCCAAATAGATCACCCGGCTGGCCAGGCGCTTGACCTGACCGAGGTTGTGGCTGGCAAAAACCAGCGTCATGGCGTTGGGACCGCTGGCGAACGCTTCAATCAGCGCCTCCACCTCGCGCTTGGCATGCGGGTCCAGACTGGCGGTGGGCTCGTCGAGCAGCAGCACTTGCGGGCTTAACGCCCAGGCGCGCGCCATGGCCACCCTTTGTTGCTGGCCGCCTGAGAGTTGACGTGCACTGCGCTGCGCCAATTCGGTCAAACCGACACATGCCAGCGCCTCCAAAGCCCGTGTTTTGGCGGTGCGCCAGGGCGTGCCACTCAGCCACAGCCCCATGGCGATATTGGCCTGCACCGACAGGCGCATCAGGTGCGGTTTTTGAAACAGCATGGCCTGACGCAGACGGTCTGCGCTTTGAACATGACCTGCCGTCGGCTTCAACAACCCGTGCAGCAAGCGCAGCAAGGTGCTCTTGCCGCAGCCATTGGCCCCCACCAGGGCCACCCGCTCGCCGGGATGAATCTGCAGGGTCACATCTGACAAGGCCCGAACCGCACGTGCCGACTGCCCAAAATGCACGCTGGCGGCACCCAGGGCAAAGACGGGTTCGGGCCGCAGCGTGGCGGTAGCCAAACCTGCCATCACGCGGGCATCCTTGTCCATCAGCGCCATCGGCTTCAAACCAATGCCCTCAACGACAAGGCCGACATCAGGCCGTTTTCGCGGTGCTCACGCCAATGTTTAAGCAACGCGATCAGCACATTCAGCAGCAACACCACCGCGAGCAAAATCACGCCCAGGCCCAGCGCCAGCGGCAGGTCACCCTTGCTTGTTTCCAAGGCAATCGCAGTCGTCATCACGCGGGTAAAGCCATCAATATTGCCTCCCACAATCATGACCGCCCCCACTTCAGAAATAGCGCGGCCGAAAGAGGCGATCAACACGGTGAGCAAGGCATACCGTTCGTCCCAGGCCAGTAACAGGCTGCGCATCAAAGGCGCGGCACCGAGCGACTGCAACTGGTCACCGTGGTGCACTTCAGCATCTTCCACGACTTGGCGTGTGAGCGCCGTCACCACCGGCAGCACCAGCACCGCTTGTGCCAGCACCATGGCCTTGAAGCTGAACAACCAACCCAGATAACCCAGAGGGCCGCTGCGCGACAACAGCAAATAAATCACCAGGCCCACCACCACCGAGGGTACGGCCAGAAAGGTGTTCAGCACAGTCAGCAGGGCGCCACGCCCGGTAAAACGTGCCACCCCCAACCAGGCACCCAGCACCAAACCCAGCGCGCAGGCGATCAGACAGGCCGTGGCGCTGACAGACAAGGATCGGCCTACGATGGAGAGCAAGCCAGAGTCCATTTCAGTGATCAGTTGCAGCGCCGTCGCGGCGCTTTCAGATAAAGAAGTCAAAGGCTGATGCGGATAAGGTTGAAAAATCTGCCGATGGCATTTGGAAGATGCGGTATCGTAGCCACTGATCCAATCATCGACCATATGAACTGCTGTGCATAGGCTCCAATTCCATTACACCCTGTCACGCGTCACCAGTCCCGCACTGGTGCGCAACCCCTTAATTGACCTGCTGCAAGCCGTGTCGACCCAAGGCTCCATTTCTGGCGGTGCCCGCGCGCTGGGTTTGAGTTACCGGCACGTCTGGGGCGAACTCAAACGCTGGGAAAACGAACTCGGCAACGAATTGCTGGTGTGGGAAAAAGGCCAGAACGCCCGCCTGACAGAATTTGGCGCCAAGCTGATGTGGGCTGAACGCCAGGCGCAGGCACGGCTCGCGCCACAAATTGAGGCTCTGCGCGCCGAACTGGAACGCAGTTTTGCGTTGGCATTTGATGACCAAGTCCATGTGCTCACACTCTATGCCAGCCACGATGAAGCGATCTCTGCCTTGCGCGAATTTGCCCTGCGTGGTCAGTCGTCCACCCTGGACCCAGGTGCGCCCGATGCATCGAACAGGCTTCATCTGGATGTGCGCTTTACTGGCAGCGTGGATGCGATTCGTGCATTGAACGAGGGTCGTTGTGTACTGGCAGGTTTTCACACCCTCACCAACGCAGGTCGCAAGACTCGCACCGAAACCACCTACAAGCCCCTGCTGCGACCCGGCTTGCACAAAATCATCGGCTTTGCGAAACGAACCCAGGGTTTGATGGTGGCCCCCGGGAATCCATTGGGTCTGCAGTCACTCAGTGATGTCATCAACCGGCAAGTCCGTTTTGCCAACCGTGCGCTGGGCTCGGGAACCCGCGTTGTGCTCGATGAGTTGTTGGATCAAGCGGGCTTGACCGGTGCCGACCTGGCTGGCTATGAATGTACTGAACCATCGCACGCGGCGGTGGCTCAGGCGGTGGCGTCCGGGCAATGCGATGCAGGCCTGGGCATTGAGGCAGCGGCGCACCAAGCCGGACTCGATTTTGTACCGTTGGTGCAGGAACGCTACCACCTGGTGTGCCTGAAGTCTGCGCTGGAGCAACCCGGTATCCAACAGCTGAGGCGATTGCTGCAATCGTCTGACTGGCACGCCAGAATGGCCTTGATTCCAGGTTACGTCAACCAGCAAAGTGGCGATGTTCTGGCCATGCGCAAGGTACTGCCATGGTGGAGTTTTCCGAAAGAAAAAACAAACTAGGTTTTCACGACACAAGCCGCTTGATGCAGTTGCATTGGACCAACCATTTCAAACTCGACCCAAAAAAATTTCAGCTGAGACTCCCACGCGTACAGCTAAACTTCGCGGGCCACAAGACCGCACCCAAAAACCACGGCGGTGGTTGAAAAATAAACAACTTAGAACAATGGAGACACCATGCAACCCCTTTTGAAGTTTTCAAAGCTGGTCGACGCGCTCAACCGCTTCGTTGGCAAGTATGTTATTTGGCTGATTCTGGCCTCGACCGTCATCAGTGCCGTCAATGCGGTCGTGCGCAAGGCCTTCAACTACAGTTCCAATGCCTTTCTTGAAGTCCAGTGGTATCTGTTTGCCGCCACTTTTTTGTTGTGTGCCGCCTTCACGCTGCTCAATGGTGAGCATGTCAAGATCGACGTGCTCTATAGCCGATGGTCCAAAAAGGCCCAGACATGGATTGATGTCTTCGGACTCACCTGTTTTTTAATGCCATTTTGCATAGCCATCATCTGGTTTAGCACCCCATTTTTCCTGAAGGGGCTCTATTCTGGAGAAGTATCCAACAATGCCGGCGGATTGATCCGCTGGCCGGTGTACGCAATGATGCCACTGGGCTTTGGCCTGCTGCTGTTGCAAGGCATCTCGGAGCTGATCAAACGGTTGGCTTTCTTGCAGGGCCTGATCGATGATCCAACCGAAAAACTTGTGGAAAAAACAGCAGAAGAAGAATTGGCCGAGGCGATTGCCAAGCTCGCTGAAGAAAAAGCCGCCAAAGCTGGCGCGGTCTGATTGCGGAGATTGACATGGAATTCTTAACCACCAATATTGCCCCAATCATGTTTGCGGGCTTGATCGTCTTTTTATTACTGGGATTTCCGGTCGCATTCAGCCTGGGTGCTTGCGGGCTGTTCTTTGGTTTTGTCGGCATTGAAATCGGCGTTTTGCCTGAAGCGCTGCTACAAGCGTTGCCACTGCGCATCTTTGGCATCATGCAAAACGACACGCTGCTGGCGATTCCGTTTTTCACGCTGATGGGGCTGATCCTAGAGCGCAGCGGCATGGCGGAGGATCTGCTGGACACCATTGGCCAATTGTTTGGAACGATTCGTGGCGGCCTGGCATTTGCAGTCATTTTTGTCGGTGCTTTGCTGGCTGCCACAACGGGCGTCGTGGCTGCTTCCGTGATCTCCATGGGCCTGATTTCGCTGCCCATCATGTTGCGCTATGGCTATGACCGGCGCGTCGCCTCCGGTGTCATTGCCGCCTCGGGCACGCTGGCGCAAATCATTCCACCGTCGCTGGTGCTGATTATTCTGGCCGACCAGTTGGGCCGCAGCGTTGGCGAAATGTACAAAGGCGCGTTCATCCCCGGCTTTGCGCTGACTGGTCTGTATGTCGCCTACATCGTCTTGTTGACTTTCATTCGCCCAACCTGGGTACCGGCCCTGCCAGCTGAGGCACGCACCATTCGTGAAGACGATGGCAGCAGTGGCTTGCGTTCACTGGGTATCTTGACGGTGATCACCACGGCTTTGTCGGTCTATCTTGGTCAGCATTACGCGCAGGTTCTAACCTTGGTGACCGGTGAGCAAGTGCTGACGGTCGCTACCGATGAAACCATTGTGGTGTCGCTGTGCTCGGGCGTGATACTGGCGTTTGTCATTGCGCTGATCAACAAGGTCACGCGCATGGGCCTGCTGTCACGCATGGCCGAGCGGGTCACTTTTGTGTTGATTCCGCCCTTGCTGCTGATCTTTTTGGTGCTCGGCACCATTTTCCTGGGGGTTGCCACACCGACTGAAGGTGGTGCCATGGGAGCCATGGGGGCGTTTATCATGGCCATGAGCCGTGGACGTTTGAACCTCAAGCTCCTCAAGCAGGCACTGACTTCAACCGCCAAGCTGTCAAGTTTTGTGGTGTTCATCTTGATGGGCTCCACCGTTTTCAGCCTGGTATTTCAGGGAGTCGATGGTTCCAAGTGGGTTGAGCATCTGTTGACCTCGGTGCCTGGCGGGCAAACCGGCTTTCTGATCGTCGTCAATCTGTTGATTTTCTTCCTGGCGTTCTTTCTGGACTTTTTTGAGTTGTCCTTCATCGTGGTGCCACTGTTGGCACCCGTAGCCGAAAAAATGGGAATCGACCTGATCTGGTTTGGCGTGTTGTTGGGCGTGAACATGCAAACCTCGTTCATGCACCCGCCCTTTGGCTTTGCCTTGTTTTTCTTGCGCAGCGTCGCACCTGCAAAAGAATACACCGACAAGGTGACCAAAAAGCTGATTGCACCCGTGACCACGATGCAGATTTACTGGGGCGCGATTCCCTTTGTGCTCATCCAGATCATCATGGTGGCGGCCATCATTTTCTTCCCCGGTATTGTTTCGAGCGGTTTGGACAAGGCTGAAAAAATTGACCTTGACAAGGTCGTTCTGGAAGTTCAGGCCGAAGCACCGGCACAGGCGGCCTCAGCCCCCGACGGCAGTTTGGCACCAGCGGATGCCAACCAAAGCGATGTTGATCCCATGAAAGCGATGATGGAGTCGATGGAAAAACAAAAGAAATAACGGTTGGGCGGCGACTCTCTGAAGGCCGCCAATATTCACCAACCCCGGCCTCAAACCCGGGGTTTTTTGTTGCCAACTGCAAACTGATGATGAAAAAAAACCTCGTCAAAACGAGGTTTTTTTGGGACGAAAAAACCGATTACAGTTTTTGGGCCTGCATGAAACTGTCAAACTTGGCTTCTGTGAAACGGAACCACAGGTTCTGGTCACGACGGAAGGTCGACATATCTTCGTAGACTTTTTTCCATTTCGGATTGGAAGCACTGAGTTCAGCGTACAGCGCCATGGACTCCTTGAAAGCCAGATTCATCACATCAGCCGGGAAGGGCAGCACCTTCGTGCCAGTACCAACCAGCTGTTTCAACGCCATCGGGTTCTTGGCATCGTACTTGGCCTGCATATCCACGTGCGCAACGCTACACGCTGCTGCCAACATGGCCTTGTATTCCGGCGACAGCGCGGCGTAGGCCTTGTCATTCACGTACAGATCCAGCTGCGGGCCGCCTTCCCACCAGCCTGGATAGTAGTAAAACGGGGCAACCTTGTTGAATCCCAGCTTTTGATCGTCATAAGGACCGACCCACTCAGCCGCATCGATGGTGCCTTTTTCCAGCGCTTGATAAATTTCACCACCGGGAATACTGGTGGGCACACCCCCCATGCGGGTAATGACCTTGCCAGCAAAACCGCCAACGCGGAATTTCAATCCCTTCATATCGGCAACGCTTTTGATTTCCTTGCGGTACCAGCCACCCATCTGGGCACCCGTGTTACCTGCCGGGAAATTGATGATGTTGTAGTCTTTATAAAACTCGCGCATCAATTTCAGGCCGTTGCCTTCATACATCCAGGCCGTCATCTGGCGGCTGTTGAGGCTGAACGGCACTGCACAGCCCAAGCCAAAGGTTTCGTCCTTGCCGAAGAAGTAATAGGGTGCAGTATGTCCACACTCCACCGTGCCGTTTTGCACACCGTCAACAATGCCCATGGCGGGCATCAATTCACCGGCAGCATGCGTTGAAATGGTGAACTTTCCACCACTCATTTCGGTCACATTTTTTGCAATGACCTCGGCAGCACCGTAAATGGTATCCAACGACTTGGGAAAACTTGATGCCATGCGCCAACGCACATTGGCACCCTGCGCTTGTACGGCCGGCGCAATGCCTGCAGCCAAAACGCCCGCGATGCCAGCGTTTTTAATGACGGAACGACGATCCATTGCTTACTCCTAGGTTGTATACGAGGCAAACTCAGCACGTTTTGACACGCACCAATGACTGATAAAAGCCACCTCGAATTCTATGAAATCAGTGGGAGGCGAATCGCCCGGGTTTACCCTCAACCAGCTCCGTCAATATTTCAAATGATGGTGTAAATATTTTCGAATCGTGCACGCGTGGCATTTTCAATACCGGACGCATCCAAACCCTGCATGGCCAACAATTTCACGGGGTCGCCGTGTTCAGTGAACGTGTCGTCCAAACCGAGTTGCAACAGCGGCTTGGCCAACCCCGCTGCAGCCAGTGCTTCGAGCACTGCGCTGCCGGCCCCACCCATGACGGCCCCCTCTTCCACAGTCACCAAAACCTCGTGGCTACCCGCCACTTGCAGCAGCAACTCGACGTCCAAGGGCTTGACCCAACGCATGTTGACGACCGTGGCGTTCAATTTCTCAGCCGCTTGCAATGCCGGGTAAAGCAAAGTACCAAAAGCCAGAATCGCGACACGCTCGCCCGTGCGACGGATTTCACCCTTGCCAAAAGGCAGCGAATCCAGTGTGCACGTCACTGGTACACCGGCACCTGCACCGCGCGGGTAACGCACAGCCACAGGGTGGTTTTGTGCATAGGCGGTGGAAAGCAGCATGCGGCATTCGTTTTCATCAGCCGGGCACGCCAAGCTGACATTGGGGATACAGCGTAAAAAGGAAATATCGTACGCACCTGCGTGGGTGGCTCCATCGGCGCCCACCAACCCTGCACGATCCAGCGCAAAGACCACCGGCAGGTTTTGCAGAGCCACATCGTGGATCAGCTGGTCATAGGCACGCTGCAGGAAAGTGGAGTAAATCGCCACCACCGGCTTCAAACCCTCGCAGGCCAACCCTGCGGCGAAGGTCACCGCATGCTGTTCTGCAATGCCCACGTCAAAATAACGATCAGGGAAACGCTGGTGAAACTCCACCATGCCCGAGCCTTCACGCATGGCCGGAGTGATACCCACCAGACGGTCGTCTGCCGCTGCCATGTCGCACAGCCAGTCCCCAAATACCTGGGTGAAGGTGGCCTTGGCAGACACGGTGCTTTTTTGCAGCCCCACCGCCGGGTCAAACTTGCCCGGGCCATGGTACGCGATGGGGTCCACCTCGGCGAGTTTGTAACCCTGCCCTTTTTTGGTGACCACATGCAAAAACTGTGGTCCCTTGAGATGTTTGATGTTTTCCAACACCGTCACCAGGGTATCCACATCATGACCATCGATCGGGCCGACATAGTTGAAGCCAAATTTTTCAAACAGCGTGATCGGCTTGACCATGCCTTTGGCAGACTCCTCAAAGCGCTTGGCCAGCTCCCACAACGGTGGCGCACCTTTGAGCACGGTTTTACCGGCGTTCTTGGCGGCAGCATAAAACTGTCCGCTCAAGAGTTTGGCCAGATGCCGATTCAGCGCTCCCACCGGAGGGCTGATCGACATGTCGT